>JAZFSG010000025.1:0-23444 GCA_036446035.1 Acidimicrobiia bacterium
ATCAGGCTTCCCAGGGGTCTGGTGTGGACAGATTGTGGACAGGTGACCGTCAGGGCGTCATTGCGCTGACCTCTTAGTTGCGTGTACGGCCAATGAGCGTAAGGGGTGGATTCGGTGGCCAGGGGCAGAATCGAACTGCCGACCTTCGGTTTTTCAGACCGACGCTCTGCCAACTGAGCTACCTGGCCAGGTAGCGCCTACCAGGAGGGACCTAGCAGGCAACACAGCCTCGGGATAACCCGAGGCTGTTGGCGGGAGCGACGGGATTTGAACCCGCGACCTCCGGCTTGACAGGCCGGCGTGAACTCCAGACTTCACCACGCCCCCGTGATATGCGTGCCCCCAAGGGGATTCGAACCCCTGTTGCCGCCTTGAAAGAGCGGAGTCCTGGACCGCTGGACGATGGGGGCGGGCTGCAAGAGAATACCGCCACCACTCCAACCGCCAGGATGGGCCGCAGGAGTGTAACTCGGGCGTCTCGTGGCAACGAGGGGCGCTAGCGACGAAAGAGGCTGCGCAGGCGGTGGCGGAGACTGGGTCGCCGGGGGAGGTCGATGCCTTCATCGTCCCCGGGCGCCTTGCCCTCTCCGAACCTCGCCGTGCGGGAGTAGTTGCGGTTGCCAACGATCTCGCGGACGACCTCGTGGATGTCGCCGCCATCCTCGGGACCAACGGGCGGAACCGGAAAGATCGGCATGATCGAGGCGTAGGCGGTTAGGAGCGACGCAGGCGGCGTAGCGCTCTTTGATGAACCTTGGTGTGCAGGATGAGTGTGTCTGGGTTGTTCACGGGGCTGTTCTTTCTGTGATGTTGGGCTGTCGATGCCAACCCGTGTACCCGCACTGGCAGGTGAAGTGGATGTTGAATCCGGTGTCGTCCCGACGCAGCTCGGTGATGTCATTGACCGACAAGAGCACCCGACTCCGGTGTTGAGGGCAGAATGGGGCGAACATCAGCGCATCTCCTTGCGGACCCGTGCCATCTCGGCACGCAGGTAGAGCAGGTTGACTCTCGCCTCGATCAGGTCGGAAAGCGGGGCCCCGCTGCTGCGCATGGACTCGTACTGGCTGCGCACTGAGGCCAGCTGGTGGAATGTGGTGTCGAAACTCATCTTGACTCTCCTGGTCGTAATGGTCTATTGTCTTGATGACGGTTACAGAGTACCGTGCGCCTTGTAAGGAGTCAAGTGGATTTTTCCCATTACGACGACGACGCAGTCCAGATGGCGGTCGACCTGATCAACACGGTCGACAACGTCGCAGGGACGGATGCGCTCCAAGACATCGACGGCCTGCGCTCTTTTCTTGAGGGATACGAGCACCAGTGGAGCACCGATGACTTCCTGGCGACCTCGCTGACGGACTCTCATGTGCGGCGTGTGAAGCGGCTGCGCACCCGCTTGCGTCAAGTCTTCGAAGCGGAGACTGCCGAAGAAGCCGCCGAGACCATCAACGCCATCCTCGCCGACGTCTCAGCTACGCCGCGAGTGAGCCTGCACAGCGCTCACCCGCACCTGCACTTCGAGCCGTTGCAAGCCGGGCCGGTTCGCTGGCTGGGCGCCGCCGCCGCCATGGGCCTGGCGACGGTTCTGGTCGATCAGGGCATCGATCGCTTCGGCACCTGCAGTGCCCACGACTGTGTCGATGCCTATGTCGACACCTCGCGCAATCGATCTCGCAAGCACTGCTCGACGACGTGCAGCAACCGCTCGAACGTTGCCGCCCACCGCCGTCGTGCCGCTACGTCCTAGCTCCGCGGCGGCGGGATCCTGTTGCCGAGACAGTCGACGCCCTCGCGCGGTCGATAGGTAGCGAAGACGGAGTCTTCGAGCACCGTCCCGTCTGGCGCGGTGCGTTCCCTGAAGGTGTCGTACCTGGTGCAGGCGGTGCCCCACCTCGACGAAGACTGACCCGTTTGCTCGACCACGAAGTAGGGCGTCGACCACAGCTGAACAGTGATCGAGGTCTCGGTGTACTCGGGCCATACGAGCACCGAGTACGGAGTGTTGTTGGTGAGTGCCAGGTTAGGGGCGGGGTGTCCAAGCGTCGCCTCGCGACCTCGGGGGTAGCGGCTGAAGTAGATGGTGTGGCTCTGGTAGTCGGCGAAGTCGAGGCCGGCGAAGAACGCCGCATTGAACAAGGTGGTGGCGAACTGGCTCACCCCGCCGCCAACGTCCTGGACGAGATGGCCTTGCTCGATGGCTCCTGCAGACTCGAAGCCGTTCTCGACGGTGCGCTCGCCAACGAACTCGTTGATGGAGAACGTGGCGCCAGGTTCGATGATGGACCCGCGAACGATGTCGGCCATGCGATGGATGTTGTTCACGCGTGATCCACAGCAAGCGTGGTTAGTCGTGAATTCGGCAACGAGGGTCTTGATGCCGTAGGCGTCGGCGATCGCCTGGCCGCCATCGTCATCCCTCTTGCGAGCCGACAGCTCTGCGATGTCACCGCTGCGCGCCGCCGACTCCACCAAGAAGGCCACCGGAGCCTCACAACACACCAGGACAGGCGAACCGAGCACCACCCGCAACTCCCCCTCGACGATGGCAAATGTGGGTGTCTCATCCGGCGTCGCCAGCGTCGACAGCCGAACCGCTAGGTCGTTGCGCACCGTCGCCTCGTCGAACGTTGCCGTGAGTGCTCCGGTCTCGGTCGTAGATCTGATCCAGCGGCGAGCCGTCTCAACAGGGATGACTGTTGCCCGACCGTTGAGGCGGACCGGGATTGGAGATGCGGTCAAGAGCTCGGCGTCGTGCAACGCGGCATCGAGATCCTCGGCGTCGAACCGTGGGGGTGTCGTTCCCCACTCAACGGTGACGGCGGCCGGCAGCGAGCCGTCGGCCACCGCAGCCGTGAGGGCGTCGACGATTGCCGTGGGGTCGAGCTCCGTGCCCGTTGTCCCGCGGGACACCTGGAGCTGACCGCCTACGGCCTGAAACGAAGGGTCGATGGCTGGGTGTTCGACAGCGTCAGGCTGGTCGATCACGGCGGCACCAACGGCTTCCGCGTCGATTGCGTAGACCGGGGTCACCTCGGTCGAAGAGAACCAGCTCGTTGCCCACGAGATGAAGGAGGCGACCGGGTGGTCTCGCCCGACGTGCATGGCCGCGTCCGCCGTGGCCTCTACGTTGAGCCGGACTCCCCACTCTCCGGCGGTTCCCTCGAAGGACCGTGACGGCGCTGCCACCGCTAGAGGCTGGTCGGCCACGGTGGCTGCCATCGTCTCGAGCTCGCGGCGGAGGGCATCCTCGCCGAGCCCGCCCACAGACGCTCCCCCGATCTCGGTATTGCGGGCTACCTCTCCATCCTGGATGGCGGTGTCAACTATCCACGCCACGGCGATAAGGATGAAGACGCTGCCGAAAGCAAATAGCCACCTCCGTAAGGACACGCTCTAGTTGGCGAAAAGGCGAGCTTGCATGGCGGCCCACCTTCCTGCGGCAAGGGCGTAGAACTCGCCTGCCTGTTCCAGGTCGTCGACCTCCAGGGCGTCGATGCTGGCATTGATGTGCATCGCCGACTCATCGAACACGAGATCGGTCTCGTCGAATAGCCGAGCGACAGAGTCGTAGTCGAGCTCGACGACGGCATCTGAGGGGAAGTCGGCCATCCACTCCCCGAAGCTCTTCACCGGTTCCAGGACGGTCTCGTCGAAGCCGGCCTCGGCGAGCACACGCATTGCTCTGTGCAGCCTGCGCATCGCATCCCTTTGGCCGTTGCGGTATCGGATCGTGCTGTGGTCGCCCAACTGGACAAGCTCTCGTTGGTCTGAGTCGAAGGCGACGAACCATCTCAGCGGAACATGCCACGGCGATGTCAGTATGTATGACCGGGCGGAGGGATTCTCGGCGTAAAGCGACTCCAGCTCGAGCGCCGCCCGTCGCACGATCTGTTCGGGGACGAGCGTTGAGCCGATGGTGCCGGCGTAGGTGTTGTGAAAGGCCAGCAGTCCCTCGAGCATGCGCAGTCTGGGGTAGCGCGGGCATAGGAAGGGACGATCGTGCCATTGCATGGCGAACGCGTCCTCGGTGAGAGGCTCGTTCCACAAGCCGACGTCTGAGCTCTGCATTACCGAATCGACAGGTGTCGCGACGTGCACGGGGAACGGACTCAGCTCGTCGGCTGGCAGGTAAACCCTCAGGTAGGCGGATGCGATCACCCATAGATGTTACGGGCGGACCAGGGTCTAAGGCCCCACGAGCAGTGACCCGATAGGACTTAGAATCGGGTCGTTCGTCACAAGGAGCCAGAATTGGGAGTCTTCGACGCCATCGGGTCTGAGGGTCATGAAGAAGTCGTTTTCGGGTCTGATGCGGTATCCGGCCTAAAGACGATCATCGCAATCCACAGCACTGCACTAGGTCCCGCTCTCGGCGGGACCCGTTTTTATCCGTACGGTTCGGAGGACGAAGCACTCGTCGATGTGCTCCGACTCTCCAAGGCGATGACGAGTAAGGCAGCTGCGGCCGGGCTCGACCTCGGTGGCGGCAAGGCGGTCATCATCGGAGACCCGGGCGAGATCAAGTCGGAGAGACTGTGGAGGGCGTATGGGCGTATCGTCGACTCCCTCCAAGGTCGCTACATCACAGCCGAGGACATCGGGACAGACGCCTCGGACATGGAGATGATCCGCCACGAGACCCGATGGGTCGTCGGCATTCCCCGGGCCGAGGGAGGCTCCGGCGATCCGTCGCCGGCAACTGCCCGCGGCTTGATGCGCGCCATAGGCGCCATGGCCGAGCACACCTGGGGCAGCCGAGACATCTCCGACAAGCACTTCGCCATCCAGGGAGTCGGCAAGGTGGGACGTGACCTGGTGCGACGCCTCACCAACTACGGCGCCAAGGTCACCATCGCTGACGTATTCGGACCATCTGTCGACTACGTCGTCAACGAGTACGGCGTCAACGTTGTGGGTCCCGAGGACATCCTCGAGGTCGAGTGCGATGTGCTTGCCCCATGCGGAATGGGCGGTGTGATCAATCCAACCACCATCCCCAAGCTGCGGACCAAGGCCATCGTTGGCTCTGCCAACAACCAGCTCGAGTCGGACAAGGATGCCGATCGGCTCGCCGAGGAAGGCATCGTCTATTGCCCCGACTTCGTGGTCAACAGCGGTGGTCTTATCAACGTCTGGGAGGAGATGCGCGGCTACGAGGAGGATCGAGCGGCGCACAACATCGACAAGATCGATGCTCTGACAAAGCGGATCCTCGCCGAGGCCGCCAGGAACGATGAGACGCCCTTGGTGGCGGCGCAGAGGTTGGCCGGCGAGCGGGTGCATCGCATCGGACAGCTCAGGCTGTTCCGACGAGGTGGCGATGACCGTAATTGAGGGGGAGACTGCGACCGGCGATCCGCTGGATCATGCCGCCGTCGGCCTCGACGACGCCACGCTGCTCGAGATGTACCGGACCATGGTCGTTGCTCGCCGCCTCGACGACCGGATGCTGGCGCTGAACCGTCAGGGCCGAGCGCCGTTCGTGGCACCAGCGTCTGGCCACGAAGCCACTCAGATCGGTGTCGCCTTCGCCATGGATAGCGACGTCGACTGGGCGCTGCCCTACTACCGCGACCTTGCTGTCAATCTGGCTCTGGGCGTTTCTGTCGAGGACATCATGATGGGGGTGTTCTCCAAGGAGGCCGATGTGGCTTCTGGCGGTCGCCAGATGCCAAGTCACTGGTCAGACCCCTCGCGACGCATCTTCACTCACTCTTCTGTCATCGCTACCCAGTTCCCCCATGCTTGCGGCATCGCATACGCGCTGAAGGCAGAGCCTCGCGGCGGCGTTGTTGTCGTCTTCGGCGGAGAGGGGTCGACATCAGAGGGTGACTGGCACGAGGCGATGAACTTCGCGGCTATCCGCGACCTGCCTCTCGTCTTCATCATCGAGAACAACAAGTACGCCATCTCGGTCCCGGTGGAGCACGAGGTTGCGGGAAGCATCGCGGCTCGCGCTCGAGGCTACGACATGCCCGGCGTCGAGATCGACGGCAACGACATCCTGGCCGTATATCAGGCGGCGTCAACGGCCATTGAAAGGGCCCGGTCAGGCGACGGACCCTCATTGGTGGAGGCCAGCACCTATCGGTTCTATGCCCACACGTCGGAGGACGACGACAAGTACCGCTCGGTCGATGAGATCGAGGAGTGGCGCAAGCGTGACCCAATAACGCTGCTCTCTCAATACCTCACAGAGAGCCGCTTGCTCGACGAGGAAACCGAGTCGCGCTTCGACGATGAGGCCACCGACATCATTGCTGCCGCAGTGAAGGCTGCGGACGCGGCTCCCATCGCTGGCGACCCTCATGCCAAGGTGTATGCCGCCCCGATTCATCCTGCGGAGGCGAATACCGACCTCGAGCCAACTCCTGGTGGCGAGGAGGTCAACCTGGTAACCGCCGTGAATCGAGCGCTTCACGACATCATGACAGCCGATCCGACCTCGATGATCTTCGGGGAGGATGTTGCCGACCCCAAGGGCGGGGTCTTCAAGGCAACGGTCGGACTGACGGAAGAGTTCGGCGAAATGCGTTCGTTCAATACCCCACTTGCCGAGAGCCTCGTCATCGGTATCGGGATCGGCATGGCGGCAGCGGGCGCCAAGCCGCTGGCCGAGATCCAGTTCGCCGATTACATTCATCCCGCTTTCGACCAGCTGGTGTCAGAGGCGGCGCGGATTCACTATCGATCTAACGGCGGCTGGAGCTGCCCGCTGGTGGTGCGAGTTCCGTACGGAGGTGGGGTCCACGGGGCTCTGTATCACAGCCAGTCGGTTGAGGCCTTCTATACGCACGTTCCGGGACTCAAGGTCGTTGTTCCCTCGACGCCTGCAGACGCTAAAGGGTTGTTGTTCTCGGCAGTCGAGGACCCCGATCCTGTGATTGTCTTGGAGCCCAAGAAGCTCTATCGGCTGGCCAAAGGGCCATACCCCGAGGGCCAGCACCGAGTGCCCCTAGGCAAAGCAGCCGTGCGCCGCAAGGGTGAGGACCTCTACATCATCGCCTATGGGGCCATGGCTTACTTCGCTCTGCAGGCCGCCGAGCAACTCGAGGGCGAGGGCGTCGATGCCGGAGTCCTCGACCTTCGCAGCCTCAAGCCGTTCGACTGGCCGTCTGTTGAGGCTGCGGTGCAGGCGACCGGCAAGATCCTGATCGTCTACGAGGACAACGAGTTCGGCGGCTACGGAGCCGAGGTTGCCGCGCAGATCGGGGAGAAGGCTTTCGACTTCCTGGACGCCCCGGTGCAGCGCTATGCCTCGCCGGACGTTCCCAGCTTCCCGTTCAATGACGAGCTCGAGGCCCAGCTGATGCCCAACGTCGCCGGCATTGTGCACCGAGCCCGCGAGCTCGCGGAGTACTAGGCAGCACTCGCTCTGGCGGGAGCCGGCTGCAGCCGAGGAGGAGTTCCTGGCGGCTCAAGGAGTCGCGGGCTTGGGCCGAAATTGATTGTCATGGACAACGTTGTGGCGTTCCGACCGTCGAGGTTCATCGCACGGACATCGGCCGTCTTGGCCTCGGCGTTTCTGATGCTCGGCGTTGGCTACGTGGCCGACAGCGGTTTCTGGTCGGGATGGGTCATCGTGGCAGGAGCCTTGCCATTCGCTGCATATGCCGTCTACGCCCGGTCGTCACTGGTCGAAGCCGACGCCGATGGGATCCGTCAGCGGTCGCCCTTCGGGGCAAGGGCAGTCGCCTGGGAGGACATCGCCGAGGTGGTCCATCGTCCGGCGAGACCGCTATTCCTGGTCGCGGGTTTGGCGGCATCCGCGGCATCGGTCGCAGCCGGGTCCGAGCAGCTGAGCATCAAGACCAGGAACGGTGCTCGGATGGATTTCAGCCGGACGCTGTCAAGAAGTCGGTTGGTGGATCGGGTCCAGGCTCAGACGCTTCCCCGCATGCTGGCGGCGACGAGGCAAGCCCTGGAAGCCGGCAAGTCGGTGCGCTTCGGCTCTGTGTCGCTGAGTCACCATGCCGGAGTTGCTATCAAACTTGAGAAGTCGACGGTCATCTCGTTCGACGACCTCGAGCCTCCTCTCATGAAGAGAGGGAGTCTCGGCCTGCGGCACCGCGACGACAGCTGTGCCACATGGATTCCCGCGGAGAGGATCCCGAACCTGCACGTGCTCCTGGCCCTGATCGACGAGCTAACCATCCGGCCCGCCGCCGCCTCTGGCTTCTAGCTCCCCCAGCCTCCACCACCCGGCGTCAAAACACGAAGGCGATCGCCCGGCTGCACCTCGACCGTGCACTTGGCGTCAAGCTGCTCCGATCTTCCACCGCGGACCAGCCAGTCCTCACCAACGGCGCCGGGGCCACCACCCCTGAGCCCCCAAGGGCGGAGCCGCCGCCGTTCGCCCATGAGAGAAAGGGTCGCCGGCGCGTCGAACTCGATCTCCCTCTCGATGCCCTCCCCGCCGTGGTAGAGGCCGTCGCCGCCTGACCCTCGGCGAAGTCGATACGCAGTAACCCGAAATGGATAGTGGGCGGCGAGTGCTTCGATCGGTGTGTTCTTGGTGTTGGTCATACCGGTATGGATGCCGGATTGTCCGTCCTTGGCCGGTCGCGCCCCTTGGCCCCCGGCCACCGTCTCGTAGTAGGCGAAGTCATCCGAACCGATGAGAAGGTTGTTCATCGTCCCCTGGGAGGCGGCGGGTACTCGATCGGGGGCAGCCTTGGCGAGGGCACCGAGGAGGACGTCGGCGATGCGCTGGCTGGTCTCGACGTTGCCTGCCGCCACGGCCACCGGGAACGCGGCGTTGACGAGGGAGGCCTCCGGCGTCCTCAACTCGAGATTGCGGTAGCAGCCGCCGTTGGCCGGGATAGTGGGATCCGTCGCCACTCGCACCGCGTAGTACAGGCAGGATCTGGTGACGGCCTCCACAGCGTTGATGTTCCCCGCGATCTGATCGTGGGTCCCACTGAAGTCGGCGATGAGTGATCCGGCAGCGATCGTGATCGCGACCTCGATAGGGAGATCTTTGTCGTGCCACTCCATGTGATCGGTGAACCGGTAGGTGCCGTCGGGCAACTCGCGTAGCGCGGACTCCATGCGGCGCTCTCCATACGCCAGGAGGTCCTCTGTCAGGGTGGCGTGAGCGTCAGTCCCGACGGAGTCCACCAGCTCCGCGAGGCGTATCGCCCCCGCCTCGTTGGCGCCGAGTTGCGCCGCGAGATCTCCTCTCCGCTCCTCCGGCGTTCGCGTCGCAGCCAGGAAGGGTTCGGCAAAGGCCGCATCCCATTCGCCAGACCGCATGGCGATCATCGGAGACACGCGGAATCCTTCTTGGTCGATCGTCGTGGCATCAGCGGGCATCGAGCCGGGGGCGTCGCCGCCAACGTCGGCGTGGTGTGCTCGGTTGGCGACCCAACCCACCAGCTTGCCGTCAACATGCACTGCGCGGACGAGGGTCAGGTCATTGAGATGGGTCCCGCCGGCGAAGGGATCGTTGACGGCGAACTGGAGCCCGTTCTCGAGGTCGCTCCCATACCGTTCAAGCACCGCAGCGACGGATGCCGGCATGGAGCCCAGATGAACTGGGATGTGCTCGGCCTGGGCCACCATCTCACCAGCCGGGGTGAAGACGGCCGCCGAGCAGTCCATGCGCTCCTTGATGTTCGGCGAGTAGGCGGTCCGTCGCAGCACCACGCCCATCTCGTCTGCGACCGCCGCCAGCCGGGAACCTGCGATCGAGAGCCTTACCGGGTCGGTCACCATTCGAGCTCCAGGGCGCCGTTCTCTAGGACCGTGGCTCGCTCGCCGGACGCAACGAACGTTGTGCAGCTGGGCTCGGCGATGATGGCGGGGCCGGTGATCTCTCCGCTGGCGCTCGGCCGCCACCAGAGCTCAGCGCTCCGTGGTACGCCCGCCTCGATGATCTCGACGTCGCCTCGCCGCGGGTCTCCACCGTCGGGCGCTACCACCAGGTCGGCGAGAGTGATGGCGGCGGGACCCGTAGCCTCGGCGCGCGCCGCGATGACCTCGATCGGATCATCGGGGCGGGCGAAGCCGTTGCGCTCCAGATGCATCTCGTGGAACCGAGAGAGGGCAGCCTCCCGATCGTCGGTCGGGTCCCAGGACACGGTGAGCTCGTGGCTCTGGCCTCGGTAGCGAAGGTCGACGAAGGTGTCGACTCTCTGGGGATCCGAGCCGGTCATCTCCTTGAGCTCCGATGCGGCCAGGTTCGCGGCCGCAGCAACAGCGCTAACGAACTCGGAAACTCCCGCTTTCACAGCGACGGCCGCGTCTGCACGGCCGGGACTCAGCAACAGCCCGAGGGCCGAGAACACGCCCGCAAGTGGAGGCACCACCACCGAAGCCATGCCGAGGCGCCGGGCCAGGGCCGTTGCGTGAAGGCCGCCAGCTCCGCCGAAGGCGACCAGAGTGGCGTCGGCAGGGTCGACGCCCTCCTCGATGGAAACGCGCCGGATCGCCTGGGCCATGTTCTCTTCGACGATGGCGACGACGCCTGCTGCCGCTTCGACCGCTGTCCCCAGCTCAAGTCGCAGCAAGGCCGCGGATGCAGCTGCGACGTCGAGCCGGACGTCCCCGCTGAGTTCTGCTGGTAGGCGTCCGAGGGTTGCACTGGCGTCGGTAACGGTTGGCTCGATCCCACCCCGGCCGTAGCTGGCGGGCCCCGGGGTGGCGCCGGCACTCCGTGGTCCGACCTGGAGGGCGCCACCGACATCGCGCCAGGCGATCGAACCCCCTCCCGCTCCAACCGTGTGGATGGCTACCGCCGGGAGGCGACAGGCGTAACCGTCGATGGAGCGCTCGTAGCCAATCGAAGGACGACCGTTCTCGATGCGCGACACGTCAGTTGAAGTCCCCCCCATGTCAAAGGAGATGACGCGGTCTCTTCCCATGGCGGTCGCCAGGGCTGCAGTGGCCACCGCTCCTCCCGCCGGGCCGGACAGCAGCGCCGCAGCGGGGACAGCGGCCGCCCTCTGCAGCGACATCAGGCCACCGGAGGAGCGCATGACGCTGATCAGGTCGACCGAAGACAGCGCATCGCCGAGCCGTCGCAGGTAGCCGGCGACTGCGGGTTGCAGGTAGGCGTTGATCACCGTGGTCGAGGTTCGCTCGAACTCGCGCATCTCTGGCGACACCTCGCTTGACAGCGACAGCGAGCTACCGACAAGTGTGCTGGCCAGACGTTCGGCTATAGCTTGCTCTTCGGATCCGTCTAGGTGCGCATCGAGCAGAGCGATGGCGATCGCCTCCGGCTGCATCGCCTCGAGGGCGTCCAGGTCGGAGGAAGAGAATCTGGCTCCCCGGTCGACGAGGGCAGGGGAGCGGTCGGCGTTGCTGTCGTACAGAGATGGGCGGTCCTGGCGACCGATCTCCAGCACGTCCTCGAAGCCAGGACTGGTCACGACGGCAGTGGCGGCCCCGTTCCGCTGCAGCAACGCATTGGTTGCCACGGTGGTTCCATGAAGGAGGCGACGGTGCGTGGGATCGACGGCCTCGGCAATGGCCTGAGCCGGGTCTGGCGTCGTTGAGGTCTTCGATGCGGTGATCGACGAACCGTCCCACGAGACAATGTCGGTGAATGTTCCGCCGACGTCGACTCCCAGATCAGCCATCGGGCGAGCGTAGCTGCACTGCCTCGGGTTCAGCCTGTGAGGTGCGGTCGAACCGTCTCGTCTTCGAGAACGATCTGCTGCTCCAGTTCCCGAAGATCGACCGTGAGTTCGAGACCCACGTCGGCGAGGGTGAGCCGCGCCTGCTCGAGGGAGCGCAGGGCCTCAACGCGTCGGCCCTCGAGGGCGAGGCCCCGCACAAGCAGAAACCACATCTTCTCCCGATAGGGGTTCTCGGTGATCGCCGCCCGCAAGGCGGGGACCGCCAACCCGGGTCGGTCCACCGCGATGGTGGCTTCGAGAAAGAGTTCCATGGCGTCGACGCGAAGCTCATCGAGGCGGACGGCTTCGGGTAGAGCGAAGTCGGCCTCTCCCAGCTCACCGAACGGTGGACCGCGCCACACCTCCAACGCGCGACGACACAGCTGAAGCGTCTCGAGCGGATCGGAAGGGAAGGTCTCCGCTGCTTGACCGAAGGTCCGCTCGAAGACACAGGCGTCCACCTGGCCCGGATCGACGTCGAGGACGTACGAGTGGTCGTGACGCTGCACCACGTCGTGACCCAGGACTCCGCGTAGCCGAGAGATGTGGGACTGCATCGACGCTCTGGCGCTCGCTGGCGGTTCGTCGCCCCACGCGGCCTCGATCAGCCGATCGTCAGAAACCGCATGACGCAGGCTGATGACAAGGGCGGCGAGAATCGATCGGGCGCGCCGTCCTCCGATCGGGAGCAGCTCGCCCGCCCGCTCGACTTCGACGGGCCCGAGCACGAGGACCCGGAGTTCCTCAGCCATGACGGTTCTCTCCCTACCCAGATTGTGTGCCAACCCTCGGCACACGGCTAGGGCCGTTGGTCGGAATGCGGCATGGGTTCTGCATGCCCCATGACTCCCCTTCGGCGTTGGAGTGCAAGCCGCCGACCAGAAGCCCGACATCGACCAGGCGCACGATTCAGGCGTCGAGAAAGGAGCACCATGTTCAGCTCAATGATCATTGAGCCGGATGTTGACGAGAGGGTGTTTCAAGACGTAAAGCTCCCTCCCATCAAGAGGCCTGACAAGCGTCGGCCCCGTCTCGTGCGCTGGCTGCAGTGGCTCGTGACTATCGCCGTTGTTGTGGGAGTGGCGACCGCTGGCTACTTCCTGCTTAGGGATGACAGCAGTCCGGTAGTGAACGCGGATCCGTTCGGCATTCGCTATCGCGAGACGCGTGAAGCGCTGATATCCGATGCGCTGCTTGCCGATCCATTCGGCACTCGGCTTCGCGAGGCGGGTGTAGTGATACCCGATGTCAACGCACCGGCCGCAGTGGTCGCACCAGCGTCCCTGTACGACTCGTGGCAGTCGCTGCATTCCACAGCGATGTTGCCGGCCGGACCTGATCTGGTAGAGGTAGCGCACCTCACAGCGCTGACGGACATCTACCTGGCGAGGGTGTCGCCATCGGCGCCCGATCTGGGAGAGTTCATCAGGCCGATACCCGGCCGCTACGGCGGACCGCTGTAGGACGACGAGGCAGGAACCGGGGGCTGAGGGGCCTCCGGTTCCTCGCATGGCGCACCACGCGTCTGGAGGCCGAGGGGGCGTGCCACGGTAGGATTCGGCCGCTATGCCAGTCACCATCAGCCCAACTCCCAATCCCAACGCCCTCAAATTCGAGGTTGGCAAGGATGTCGGCGGTCCCAAGACGTTCGCTGCCGGCCAGGAGGTAGACGACGAACTGGCGGCTGCTCTACTGGAGCTGCCTGAGGTTCTCAGCGTCTTCATGACCGCCGACTTCATCACCCTGACCAAGGGTCCCGACGGCACCTGGGAGATCATCGCCGAGGAGGCACAACGCCTCATCGGTGACCACTTCGACGCCTAGTCGACCGTCGAGTTGACGAGGACCTCATCTGGCACGTCGACGATGAAGGGCCAACCCGTTCCCGACGGCAGATGGTTGATCGCCAGCACCCGCCACGCATCACCGTCTTGTGATGCAGCAATCGTTATGAGGTCGGTGTCCAACCCGTGCCAGCTGAGAGCTGCAGAGGCGCCGAAGATCGAAGGCGAGGTCGGACCGTCGGGCGCGACCCACTCGGCGACGACCGGTCGCTGTGGCACCTGGGCGGGCGAAGGCAGGTCGGTCAGGCGCATCCCGCCGGTGCTGCTCATCTCCATCGGAACGACGACGGCTCGAACCGGCTGGCGCTCGAAGGTCACGCCGTCAGTGGCGGCGACGGTTCTGAACAGGACCAGCACCTCGAAGCGTCCTGGAGAGGTCTCTGTCACTCGAGCGGCGCTCGCCCACTCCGTGTAGGTGACGACCTCTGAGGATGTGTGGGGCAGGAGATCCTCGGGCACCCCGCTCGGTAGCGCCGAGAGGACCGATTGCAGCGTCGCCACCTCGCCGTCGACGGTGAAGTAGTCGTAGACGAACCACTCGGCGAACGCGGCGGCCGCTCGCCAGCTCTCATTGTCGAGGGACGCCATGAGGTCTGCCTCGCTGAACAGCGGAGGCGCTGCTGCCGTAGCTTCGGTTGCGGCCGGATCGGTCGTCGCGGGCAGATCGATGGCCACCGGGGCCTCGGCAACGGCCGGGGCCCACAGGCTCCTTGCCGCCAACGCTGCCAGCGAGAACACGATGACGGCACCCGCCGCCATATAGATGAGCCGCCCCCGGTCTGGCCGGCTGTCTTCGATAAGAGTTGACCAGGGGATCGACTCCAGTTCTTCTTCGCTCACGCTCGCTCCTCGGGGATCGTCAGTTGGGTTCCTGGGTAGATGAGATCGGGATCCTCTCCAACGACCTGGCGGTTGGCGGCGTAGATGGTCCGCCACATGCGATCGATGGCCGCATCTGTTGTTGGTGCGCCGCTGGCCTGAAGGTGGCGGCAGGCGATGGCCCACAGCGAATCGCCCGGCCTTACGACATAGGTCTCGGTCGCCCGCGGTTGAGGCTCAGACTCGCTTGTCTTCGCTGTTGGCGGTGTCTGCGCTATTCGACTGGTCACGGGCGCCACCGCGCTGATGGCGGGGGCGCCACGGGCGAGCCCGCCAAGGGCTGCGCACAGAACCACGGCGCCGCCGAACCGACTGGATGGGATCCTGGGTTGCACGGCAGCCAGTCGCCGTGCCCCACCCACGAGCAGCGCCAGGGATGGCAGCGCCAGGGCGAAGATCGCGACCGAGCCGGCGATGACCTGGGAGAGATCCATGACTGCCGAACATAGAGGTAACCACAGTTGACCTCAATAGTCTTGATGGAGATTCGGCAGTAGTGAGGGCTATCTTCTTGTGACGCGAGAGGAACCAGCATGTCGCAGTCCGTTTACGAAGACGAGTGGGGCGAGGTTGTGGAGGACTCGGAGGCTGACCTGATCGAGATCGTGTGGTCGGAGACGACCGCCGGGATGTCAATCGAGGAGTTCAACCGCTGGCTGGATGGCTTCGCCGGTCTCGTGGAGAAGCAGGACCGGCACAAGGTGCTCGTCGATTCCACCCTCTTCCTGATGGACACACTGCTGATGGACGCACCATGGCGCGACGCCAACATCATCCCTCGCTACAACGCTGCCGGCGTCAAGAAGCTCGCCTTCCTCGTGCCCGAAGGGATGCCGTTGATAGGTGCCGAGCCGGCACCGGATGGTCCGGCCGACTTCCCGACCGCCTACTTCGGAGACCGCGACGACGCCTTGGCGTGGTTGGCGAGCTAGCCGACTAGCTGCGAACGAGATTCAGGAATTCGCTGCGGGTTCGATCGCTCGTCTCGAAGGTCCCGCGCATGGCACTGGTGACCATTGAGCTGCCCTGTTTCTGAACGCCACGCATCATCATGCAGAAGTGACTGCCCTCGAGGACGACTCCGACGCCGTGGGGTCCGAGCACCTCGACGAGGCCGTCGGCGATCTGGTTGGCCAGCCGCTCCTGCACCTGGAGCCGCCTGGCGTATAGGTCGACGATCCTTGCCACCTTGGAGAGGCCGATGATCCTGCCGTTCGGTAGGTAGCCAACTGATGCTTTCCCGAAGAACGGGAGCAGGTGATGCTCGCACAGCGAGTAGAACTCGATGTCCTTGACGATGACCATCTCATCGAAGGGCTCGTCGAAGATGGCCTCGTTGACGACCTCGTCGAGGGTCCTGCTGTATCCGGAGGTGAGGAAATCCATTGCCTTGGCCACTCGAAGTGGAGTGCGGGCGAGCCCCTCGCGGTCGGGGTCCTCTCCAACTTCGACCAGCATCCCCTTGACGAGTCCTTCGAAGTGAGGCGCGTAGACCTCCTCGGCCGTTTGCGCTTCGAGTTCGACGGCGTAGCGACCGCCAGGGTCCATCGTGGCCATGTGGTCTTTCATCGGGATGATCTCGGCGCCGCCGTCTGATCGGTCGAGGCTCATCGCTAGATCGCGCAACATTGATCCTGATCCGGGGACCTTGCGATCGGGGTCGACGTCGCACATCGGCAACAAGAGGTAGGAGTACTCGGCGAGATCTGGCCTCGGGATCGGCTTGCCCTCGATCTGTATCGCCTCGTCGCCGAAGAGTTCGATGTCGAGATCGATCGTCCGCGGCAGGTACTTGTCCTCGGTGCGGTCGCGTCCCATCCTTGCCTCGATCGAGCGCAGCGCATCCCTCAGGTCGATCGGGTCGAGGTCGGTCTCGGCGAGCGCAGCGGCGTTGAGGTACTCCGGCTGTCCTGGCGGCCCGACGGGTGCGGTGTGATAGACCTCACTGACCCTGCGGACCTCGATCTGGGGGTGACGCTTCAACGCCCTTACGGCATCGGGGATGTTCTTTTCCTTGTCGACATTGCTGCCGAGCGAGATGATCACAGATGCCATCAGGCCTCCTGGTCGCGGTTTCTGGTTATCGATACGCCCACCGACTCGGCAAAACGCAGCGCACCAGGTTTGTCAACACTCACAGACACCTGTTCTATTCGCGAATCTGCATCAAAACATATCTGAGCGATCTCGGCGACGAGACGCTCGACGAGGAGAGGGTCGCCCTTCTCGACGTGACCGATGATGCTCTTGGCCACAGTTCGGTAGTTGACGGCGTCTGCGATGTCATCGCTGGCGGCGGCCGCGGTCGTGTCGGCGGTCATCGTGACATTCACCAAGATGTCCTGGGCCTTGGTTCTCTCGTCCGGGTTGATGCCGACGATGCCGCGAACCAGCAAGTTCTTGATGTGAATCCGGTCCATGTTGCCGCCGATGCTACGCCTCGACAGCGGCTATGAGCCTGACGGGAGCGTTCAGCCGAGCTTCGCTCGCAGGGGGGAGACGCCCCTTAGACCAGCGCGGCCCCGCCGTCGAGTCTGATGATCTCGCCGGTGATGAAATCATTCCCGAGCAACTCGAGCACTGCCCGTCCGACGATCTCTGGGCTGCCGGTTCGCTGCAAGGGGAGTGCTCCTGCCAACTCCTTGAGGTAATCGGAGTCCTTGCCGGGGGGCGGAAGAATCGCCCCAAGGGCAACGGCGTTGACTCGCACCTTGGGCGCCAGGGAAACCGCAGCTGCCCGTGTGAATACCTCGAGGCCGCCCTTCGCCATCGTGTAGCTGAAGTGGTCCGGGTATGGCCGATGATTGCGCCAATCGGTCACGCTGACAACGGCCCCTTCAGTCTCAACCTGGGCCGCAAAGGCCTGGGTGATCATGATGGGGCTGAGCAAACTGAGGCGCAGAGTTGCCTCCAGCTGTTCGACGCTGACATCGCTGATGGTGTCCGTGGGAAAGCCGCTGGCGCTGTTGACGACGATGCCAATCGGGCCAAGGGCTGCGGCGGCCTGTTCAACGAGGGCCGCGCCAGAGGATGGGTCTGAGAGGTCGGCAGAGCCGATCTCGGCCTTGACTCCAAGAGCCTGTGCTGCCGCTGCCGTCTCGACGGCGGCGGCATCTGACCGTCCATAGTGAATGAACACGTTGCTACCGGCGGCGGCCAGTGCCAGGGCGATGCCCTTCCCTACCCGGACGGCACCGCCCGTGATGAGGGCGTTCTTTCCTTTGATGTCCATGCGCCGAGGCTACAGCACCGCCTGTAGAAGGAGGGGGGCTCACGGGGCCACTACCCTCTCGGCCGGATGGCGCGCAATCCCGATCCCAAATACGGCCGTTGGATACTGCCTGTTGTGATCGTTGGCATGGTCGCTGCAACGTTCGCGTTCGTCAACAGCCTCGACCCCGGCACTGTCCCCGATTCCGGGACCACGCTGGCCGTGAGCACCTCCTCTACCTCGACAACGACCGTCGTGGCATCCGTGACGACCACCACTTTGGCCGTCGAAGTTGCTGCCTACCTGGCCGATCTCGAGGGTCTGGTCGCCGAGGCCGAAGGACTGCTGGAGCGAGCCCGCACCATCAACAACGGCTGGGACGACAGGACCGAGACGTTTGGTGATACGGAAGACGCATTGAGAGCCCTGGCGACAGACACCTCAGCATTCGAGGCGAGGGTGCAGGCAGCGGCGACCGTCGCCGAGCTCGAGGCTTCTCATCTGGCTTTGAACGAGGCAGCGGCCTCGATGTCGGGCGCGGCAACAGGGATGGTCGACGGACTGCTCGATCCAGACAGTGCCCAGGGTCGCATCACCTCGTTCACTGACTATCAGAACGCCACGACGGCCATGCGCACAGCTTTGGAGGGCGTGAAGTCCCGCGCCGGGGTGGCGTCCGATCTCGTCACCGAGGACTCGACCACGACGACGACGTCGAGCGGCTAGGCCACCCTCCCCAGGCTGGGAAGGCCCAGAGCTCATAGCCCATAGCTGGCTCCGATTACACTTCCTCCTTCCGAGACGCATTCGAGGAGCGATCGTGGCATTCCGAGCTGAGTACATCTGGATCGATGGATCCGAGCCGACCAAGTACCTCCGGTCGAAGACGATGGTGGTGCCCGATGGGGCGGAGCTGCCGATCTGGGGGTTCGATGGTTCGAGCACTAATCAGGCGCCCGGGCATCATTCAGACTGCGTTCTGCGTCCGGTCCTGTCGACGCCAGATCCCATTCGCCTCAACAACGATGTGCTCGTTCTGTGCGAGGTCCTCAACCCCGACATGACGCCTCACGCCACCAACACCCGTGTCGCCTGTGTCGACACCGCTGAGAAGTACGCCGCGCATGTGCCGTGGTTCGGAATCGAGCAGGAGTACACCTTCTATAAGGACGGCCGTCCCCTGGGTTGGCCGGTTCGTGGATTCCCGGCGCCCCAGGGTGGTTACTACTGCGGAGTGGGTGACGATGAGGTCTTCGGCCGGCCCGTCGTTGAGCAGCACACCTACGCCTGCATGCAGGCAGGCCTGGCGATATCGGGCACCAACGCCGAGGTAATGATGGGCCAGTGGGAATTCCAGATCGGCCCGCTGGGGCCGGTCGAGACGGCCGACCAGGTGTGGCTGGCTCGCTGGCTCCTGTACCGGATCTCCGAGGATTACGGCGTCTCGGCGACTCTTAACCCCAAGCCGGTAGAAGGAGATTGGAACGGCGCCGGTTCCCATACCAACTTCTCGACGAAGGCAATGCGGGAGTCATATGACCCGATCATCGCCGCCGCAGAGGCCCTCGGCAAGAATCACGACGAGCACATCGCCAACTACGGGGCAGGTATCGATTTGCGACTAACCGGACTCCATGAGACGGCGCCGTGGACCGAGTTCTCGTATGGAGTCTCCGACCGCGGAGCTTCGGTGCGGATCCCATGGCAGGTAGAGAGGGAAGGCAAGGGCTATCTCGAAGACCGCCGCCCCAACGCCAACGCGGACCCCTACGTCGTGACTCGCCTCATAACCGAGACGGTGTGCTCAGCCGCGGAAGCGTGATGGACGGCTCCTAGTGCTTCGCCCGATGGGCCCCTCGGACCGCGCCGCGGTGGGCGCCCTGGTGAGACAGTTGGGCTACGGCCTCACCGATGACGAGGTCGAACTGCGCATCATCGATGTAGTCAACCGACCCGACCACCTAGCGCTCGTACTGGAGTTCGGCGTGACGGTTGGCTGGGTACACGCCTACGAGGTGTCGCTTCTCGAAGAGCCCCTCCATGTCGAGATCAGGGGCCTCGTGGTCTCTGACACTGCCCGTCGCCGGGGGAGCGGGACCCTTCTCATGGCTGCTGCCGAGCGATGGGCGCTGCAGCGCGGTATTCCGCGGATTCGGTTGCGGTCCAACGCTAAGCGCAAGGCCGCCCACCGGTTCTACCGGGCCCTGGGCTATCAAGAGGTGAAGAAGTCTTTGACCTTCTTCAAGGAGCTTCACGCCGGAGAGGCTTAGAGCGCCTCGCCCTCCCAGGCCTCGAGACCCTCGGACACCGCGAAGCCGGCGACGACCAGGGCGGCCAGCGGGTCCGCCCACCACCACTCGAACGCTACGAACAGGACGAGGGCCACCATGATGCCTCCGGCGAGAGCCGCGTCGAGGTAGGTAACACGGGCCTCAGCCAGGAGAGGGCGACTGTCTAGCGCCTTGCCGGTCGATCGCTTCATGCGGGCAAGCGTGTACATCACGACGACCGTCAGAGTCAGGTAGGCGATGCCGATCGGAGACTCGTCGGGGATGGCGCCGCCGACGAGTCGAATGACGGCGACGATCGTCAGGAACGCCGCCAGCGTGAAGAAGGCAACGGCGATGAGCCGCAATGCCCGCGTCGTCCGCTCCCCTGGAGAGTCGCTGCGGAGCTCATGCCACACCACGACGCTTGACGCGAAGACCTCGATGATGGAGTCGAGTCCAAAGGCGATTAGGGCGATGGAGCCGGCGACGATGCCGAGGCCAATGGTGATAAACGCTTCGACCACGTTCCAGGCGATGGTGGCGTATTCGAGGCGGAGGCCGCGCTGGCGGAGACGTTGAGTGTCGGGGGAGGACATGCCAACCGAGGCTAGGAGCGACTGGTGGTCGGCCGACGATTCATGAGCCAGTCGTCGATCGCAGCTGCCGCCCGCCGTCCGTGGCCCATGGCCACGATGACGGTGGCGCCTCCGGTGACGATGTCGCCGCCTGCGAACACGCCGAGGCGCGATGTTCGGCAGGTCTCGGCGTCGATGACAAGAGTGCCCCGGTCGGTCTGAGTGAGCCCCGGGGTGGTGCGGAGCAACAGGGGATTGGGGCTGTTGCCAATAGCGATCACAGCAACATCGATGTCCATGTCGAACGTCGCGCCGCTGATGGGTTGAGGCCGGCGCCGACCGCTGTCGTCTGGTTCCCCGAGCTCCATCTGCTGCAGCCGGACACCTGCCAGCATCCCGCTGTTCACGCCGGCGAGGAGTTGCAGCGGGGAGACCAGCGTGACGATCTCGACGCCTTCCGCCTTGGCGTGCTCAACCTCCTCGTCGCGCGCCGGCATCTCGGCCTCGGTCCTGCGATAGAGGATGGACGCGCTGGCGGCACCCAGGCGGAGGGCGGTGCGCACGGCGTCCATCGCCGTGTTGCCCCCTCCGAAGACGACAACCCGCTTGCGATACAGGTCAAGGAGCGGGGTGTCGGCCGTTGCGGTGTAGGCCTTCATCAAGTTGACTCGGGTGAGAAACTCGTTGGCCGAGTACACCCCGATGAGATCTTCCCCCGGCACTCCGAGAAACCTCGGAAGGCCGGCACCGACTCCGATGAACACGGCGTCGAACGTCGTGAGTAGCTCATCGACGGTGTCCACCATGCCAATGACGGCGTTGGTCTCGAAGCGGACCCCGAGGTCAGCCAACTGGGCGATCTCGGCGTTGACGATCTCCTTGGGAAGTCGGAATTCGGGAATGCCGTAGGTGAGAACGCCACCCAGCTCGTGCAGTGCCTCGAAAACGGTGACCCGGTGACCTGCCTTGGCGAGGTCGGTGGCACACGCCAGGCCGGCAGGACCGCTCCCCACGACCGCAACGTGCCGTCCGCTGGGAGGTGCCGGCGCCGAGGGGCCGGACCCGCGATGGGTACGGGCGTAGTCGGCAACGAACCTCTCGAGGTGGCCGATGTGGATGGCCTTGTCTTTCTTGGCAAGCACGCATGCTCCCTCGCACTGGACCTCCTGGGGGCATACCCGCCCACAGATAGCCGGCAGAGAGTTGTCGGTGGCGATGGCGTCGGCGGCGTCGAGGAAGTCGCCTGCCGCCACCGCCTCGAGGAAGCCGAAGATGTCGACCCCGACAGGGCAGCCCTCGACGCATGGAGGGTGCGCGCAGAAGAGACACCGCTCCGCCTCCGCAACGGCGAGCTCCGAGGTGTAGCCGAGGTTGACCTCCTCGAAGTCGAAGCGGCGTTCCTGCGGTGGCCGTTCCGGCATCACCGTCGGCGCCTTGGCCATGCGTTGTCGTTTGGTGAGCTCGGTCATGGCGAGGCACACTCGATCCGCCGGAAGTGCTCCCACGTCTCGTAGGCCGTATTGCGGGTCGCCAGCAGCTCGAAGTCGACCTGGTGGGCGTCGAACTCCGGTCCGTCGATGCAGGCGAATCGGCTCTCCCCGCCCACCCGCACCCGGCAGCCGCCACACATGCCTGTGCCGTCAACCATGATCGGGTTGAGGCTGGCGATGGTGGGAATGGCGTGGGGTCGGGTCATCTCGGCTACGGCGGCCATCATCGGGATGGGCCCAATCGCCAACACGCGGTCGACCTGCTCGGACGAGATGATCTCTTGCAGCTTGTCGGTAACCAGGCCGGCGAACCCATAGGAGCCGTCGTCGGTGCATGGGTGAACCTGGTCGCTGGCGGCGTCCAGCTCGTCCTCCAGGATGACGTAGGGGCGGCTGCGTCCCCCGATGATGGAGATCACCCGGTTGCCGGCCTCCTTCAATGCCACCGCATTGGGATAGGCGATGGCGGTGCCGACTCCGCCTCCGACGACGACCACCGTGCCGAAGTTGTCGATGTCGGAGGGGACACCGAGGGGCCCGGCGAGGTCGAGGATGTGGTCGCCGGTGTCGAGCCGGTTGAGCAGTGTCGTCGTCTTCCCGACCGCCTGCACGATGAGGGCGATCCATCCCTCACCAGAGTCGGCGATGGTCAGCGGGATGCGCTCGCCACCTTCGGCAACGCGGACGATGACGAACTGACCCGCCCGACGCTTGCGCGCCACCTTGGGGGCCTCGACCCGGAAGTACTTGACGTCTGGCGCCAGCAGGCGCGTCTCGAGGATGCTGTTCACACCCTGAGCCTGGTCCCTCCGACTCTTCTTGCGCTAGGGCCAAACGGTGGTTGGTCGGCGCGTCGTGTCGGGCCGAGGCGGGGTCTGCCCGCTCAGCTCTCGCAGTTCTCGCCGACGAAGGTGAGGATGGTGTTGGAGAGCTCATCGGTCTCATCTGCCAGTGCTGCTGCGTCCTCGGGCGAGCTGCTCGCCGTTAGGTCGGCCAGCCGCTGGGCGGCCTCTCGGACATCGGCGGGCGCCGTTTCGTAGAGGGTGCTGTTGATCGTCGTGAGCTCGGCCAGCGCAGCGTCGTAGTCGGGATCACTCTCGTCGAGTCCGGCCACTACCGCCAGTTGGTCGACCGACTGTTGCCACCGCTCACAGAACTGATCGGTGGAGCTACTGCCACCGCAGGCCGCGGCGACAACGGCGATGATTACCGCCAAGCTCACCAGCCGCCACCGGCCGCCGTGGCCGTCGACCCACCATCCTCCGGGGTCGCTCAACCGAATTCGATGCCTTGGGCTAGCGGAAGGTCGTCTCCCCAGTTGATGGTTACCGTCTGGCGGCGCATGTAGGCCTTCCAGGAGTCGGAGCCGGCTTCGCGGCCGCCTCCCGTGTCCTTCTCACCGCCGAAGGCGCCGCCGATCTCAGCGCCGGAGGTGCCGATGTTGACGTTGGCGATGCCGCAATCTGAACCCACGTGAGACAGGAAGTACTCGGCGTGTTGCAGATTGTCCGTGAAAATTGAAGAAGATAATCCCTGCACAACACCGTT
>JAZFSG010000026.1:0-17211 GCA_036446035.1 Acidimicrobiia bacterium
CCTCCTTGAGCGCCGCAACGATACCTCGCGCCCTGGTCGCCACCCCTGGGTAGCTTTGGCCCATGAACGACCGCGTCCGGCCGCTCGATGTCGACCCCCAGCCACCGCGCCGCGGCCTCTTCCTGGCAACAGCAGCCGCAGCCGCCCTTGGTGCCTTCGGTCTGTTCCTCGCCAGCGGCACCCTGTCGCCAAGCACCCCAACGACCACGGCCGACCTCCCAACAACAACGACCACCCTGCCTCCTACGGTCGAGGTCGCAGGTTCCGCAGAGGAGCTGCGACGACTGGTGCCCGGCTTTCAGGGCAGGGTGCGTGCCATCGGGCTCACGGGGGATGGAGCAGCTGTCGGCTGGTCCTGGTCAAGCGGCGACAGCGAGCCCCGACTCAGCGCGCTGCCCGATGGGGCATTCGGCTCTTGGAACGGTGACAGCGCTTTGATCGCGGCCATCGGCGCATCGAGTTTCGGGGCATCCCTCTACTTCGGCCCGCCGACCAACGTGCGCGAGGTCTTCAACGACGTCGAGTCCTTCGCTTGGCACTCCACTGAACCCGGCGCCCTTGCCTTGGTGACGGCTCCCCAGTCCGATGGACTGCGCGAGCTGTGGCGTTCGATTCCCGATGGAGCGACGACGACCAACGGCACATTCAACTCCAGCCGAATCCTGCGCTTCGACTTCGACGGGTCCCTGGCCGCCTACGGCGATTGGGGATTCGCCTTGGAGACCCTGTCGCCCAGTGGCGGCCGGCAGCTCACCACGCTCAACGTCGAGGGCAACCTCATCGCAGAGGGACCGTTCGTCTACGTCGACGACTTCGGCGATGGCCGGCTCCTCGTTGCCACCCTGGGAGACGGAAGCCTGGCCATCGTCGGCCCTGACCTGGAGGCCGCCGAGCCAACCGGCCCCGACGGCGTTTTCGGCTTACGGGGCAGCCGGCTCGAGCCGGCAAGTCAAGCCGTGCTGTCGCCCAACAAGAGGTGGGTCGCCACAGTCACCTTTCCCCCCGGGGGTACGACCCTGTGGTTGACCAGCGTTGACGGCTCCAACGCCGAGGAGATCACGCTGGGCGGTGACCTCGTCCGTCCCGTTGACTGGAGCTCCGATGGCCGTTGGATCCTGCTGAAGGCCGATTCGGGACAGGAGATGGGTACTCGGCTGATCTTCTTCGACACTGGCTCGGCTGCCGTGCACACGGTTGAGACCGTCAACGACGTTTCTGGCCTCAGCATCCACTCGACCGGCGTGCCGGGTCCGGCAACCTTCTTTGTCCCCGGCGCCTAGAGCAGCACATTGCGCACCTTGTTGTCGAGGTTCCCTTTGCGGCCAACTGCGATGTTGCCCAGCCCCAGCCATGGTGCCATCAGCGCCAACTCGCCTGCCAGCTTGGGGGCAACCTCGTCGAGGTCTGCTCCATCCTCGGCCCAGGCCCCCTTCACCAGCAGCGTGCTCGACTGGCGATCTGCTTTGAGGTCGACGCGGGCCGCCAGCTTCTCCCCCAGCAGGAACGGCAACACGTAGTAGCCATAGATCCGCTGCGGCTCCGGGACGTAGATCTCGATGCGGTAGTGGAAGTCGAACAGCCGCTCGGTGCGATCGCGATGCCAGATGAGGTTGTCGAACGGCGTCAGCAGCGCCGCGGCCTGAGAACGCTTCCGCGGAACCGCAGTGCCCGCCAGCACATACGCCGGATGCTTCCAGCCGTCGACTGTCACTTGTTCCAGATCGCCCGACGCCACCAGTGCGTCGATCGCCTTCTGCCCATCCCGGGGGGGCAGCCGGAAGTAGTCGGCGATGTCGGCGTAGGTGCCTATCCCCAGAGCTGCCACCGATTCGACGGCCAGGGCCTGATGCGCTTCGGCTTGAGGCAATGCAGGGCTTCGGAAGTGCTCGGCGGGAACCGTGTTCTCGAACAAGTCATACACACGAGCGAAGTTCCGACGGTCTTGTACCCCAAGCACTCCTTTGACGAATAAGTACTCGAGCGCGGTCTTTCCCGGTGCCCACCCCCACCAGGGCCCGGTGCGGTTGCCGGGATCCTCCAGATCTGACACGGTCATCGGCCCCCGGCGCTCGACCTCGGAGACGAGGTCGTCGATGTAGGTCGGGTGCTTCTTGAGGAGGTCGCTTATCCACGATCTCTCCGCTTCCATCCGAAAGCGCAGCATCGGCAGGAACTCGACGGGTACGAATGATGCGACATGCCCCCAGTACTCGAAGGCTTCCTTGCGCTTGTAGACCAGCTCGTCGAGAAGCTGCATGCGGTAGGGGCCGAGGCGGGAGAAGAGAGGCATGTAGTGGGCTCGGACCAGGACATTCACCGAGTCGATCTGGATGGCCCGCAGGCGGGCCAGCGTCTTGCGGACGTGACGGATGTCGACTCTTCCGGTGGGTCGGGGCTCCGTGAAGCCCATCGCATGCAGGGTGATACGACGAGCATCGAGCTGGGAGAGATCAGGCATGACGGCCGGGTAGCCTACCGCCGTGGGAACCCTCGTGGCAGTGGTGCGCAGCACCGTCGGCATCACCGTGATGGCCTTCAACACCATCTACATCGGGGTCGTTGCGACAACCATCGCTCGCTTCAACCCCCGTTCCACCCTCATCACCGGCATGCTTCACTTCTGGGCCCGCCTCTTTCTCGCCATTATCGGAGTGAAGCTTCGTGTCGAGGGGCAGGACAACATCGACCCAGACCGCAGCTATGTGTTCGTCTCCAACCACCAATCGAACATCGACATCCCGGCTCACTTCCTGGCCTGCCGCAACCCCATCCGCTACCTGGCCAAGAAGGAGCTGTTCAAGGTCCCCATCCTCGGCTACCTGCTGCGCCATCTCGACTTCATCCAGGTCAACCGCCAAGCCCACGCCTCGGCCCACCGCGACATCAACAGCCAAGTCGAGCGGACGGTGTCGCTGGGGCACTCGCTCATCATCTACCCCGAGGGGACCCGGACTCGCGACGGCAACCTCCAGCCTTTCAAGAAAGGGGCGTTCCGCATCGCCATGGACAACGGCCTTGACATCATCCCGATGGCGACATCGTCTGGCTCACGCCGGGCATGGCCCCCGGGCAGCAAGATCGTTCGCCCGGCGACGGTGCGGGTGAAGGTGGCCCCTCCGATTTCGGTCGCTGGTTTGACCGGTGCCGACGTCGATCGGGTGCGCAACGAGGCCGAGGCCACGATCCGCCATCTCTTCGAAGAGGTGAATCAGTCGTAGACGCCGGTGAGCCGGACACCGTCGGCGGCGACCTCGACGAGGAAGGCTCCGACTGACGTCACGAGCTGATAACGATCACAGTGACCCTCCCCTTCCCACCACTTGCCCATCCGTCGCCACGGCCCTGCCCATGACAGGATGGGCTCCCAACGACTGCCCAACCGCACCCTGGTTGGCGTCCCCGCCTCCCACTCCACATCGAGGGCAGGAGGCTGCGTCGGCACCAACGCCGGAGCCGGCCCCGGGAGTCGGCCCGGCCACGGGGCGGTGGTATCTCGCGCTGGTGACGCCTCTTCTCCCCAGCGGCGCCACAGCACCTGGTCTGCGGGGTCGCGGCCGCCCTGGGGCTGCGAAGCCAGCACGGCGTCGGGGCCTGCCAACGACTGCGCTCTCAGCAACGAGCGTTGCGCTTCAGCCAGGGCTACGGCGTCCTCGTGCAGCGCCAGCTGGCGTCCCTCGTCGGAGAGGTCGGCAGGTGCCAATCGCAGCCGCACCAACCCCCCAACGATGCCTTCTCCCTCCACCCATGATCCGAGCTGCCAGCGAACCCGCTCCGCCAGCTCGGTGTCCCCGAAGGGGTCCGCACTACGCCACACCCGGTTCCGCACCACCCCGGTTGACGACTCCCCCTCTACCTCAACTCGGTGCGGCATCGCGCCGTAACGCGCCAGCTCTTCGATGAGCCGCACAGACAACGCCCGCGCCACGAAGGCTGCCTGCTCCAGCGACTCCAGCGGAGGGGAGAAGCGCTCCTCGACGGCCAGGTCGTCGGGGATGGGGCGGGTCATGGCCGCCCTGTCCTCTCCCGACGCCAGCCGGTGGGCGGTCAACCCCTCGGGACCGAAGCGAGACAGCACGGCTGGTCGCGGCAGGTGAGCCAGCTCCCCCAGCGTGCTGATACCCAGCCAGCGGAAAGTGTCAACCAGGTCGTCCGGTGCGACCGTCGACAGGTCGAGCGACTCGACGAAAGCGGCGTCGTCATCCACGATGTAGGGGGCGTCGGTGGCGTGGTCCGCCGCCATACGGGCGGCGAAGGGGCCAGCGGCCAGACCGAGGTGAGCTCCGGGGCCGGCCACCCTCTCCACCTCTTTGCAGAGCCGCTCCACCAGGGGCTCCTCTCCCCCGTAATAGCGGACCGCTCCGGTGACTGGTACGAACAGCAACCCCGGCTCAGCAAGCTCGATACGGGGCACCAGATCTTCAACCGCCCGCGCCACCTCCTCGAAGGCCACGGCCTCTGCCCCCAGGTCACGCACGATGGTCGTCACAGTCGGGCACACCCCTTCCGCCTCGCGCCGGGACATGCCAAGGGCAACGCCAGCCGTAGCAGCAGCCGGGTTGACGGCCGCCACCCGATTGTCACTCCCCACCGCCTGGTAGGGCTCATCCGGCGGCGGTGGTGACTCCAACAGGCGCAGCGGCCAGTCCGGGAACCACACGCATAGCGTCCGCTCCATATTCACCTCCCTCGATCTCGATCAGTCGAGGGATCCCCCCGGTTGCCTTACCAGACGCCTCGACAAGCAAACGACGGCTCCGCAGCCGGCCATGGCCGTCGCCCGTTCCTTCCCACTCGATACCCCTTCCCTCCAAGCGCAGATGGGTCAACCCAGACGGCAGCGATCCCCGCAGCGGTCGCAGCAGCAGGGAGCTGCGCCGATTGCGGGCCAGCGCCCCCAGCCGGCGCAACAGGGCATCGCTGACCCCTGTTGGCACCTCGGCGTAGACGGCGGGGATCCCCTCCAGCAACGCCGCCACCACCTTGGGCCAGCGACCGGAGTCGGGGCAACGCACCACGGCCAGCCGGTCGGGTTCGATGTTGCTCTCCCAGGCAGACAACGGACACAACCAGCCGCGCACATCGACGAAGGCGACGGGACCGCGCTGCGAGGCCTCGGCCATGAGCGACAGCCCAAGGCGAGTCATCCCGGCTCCAACAGAACCGGTCAAGCCGACGACCCGGCCGGGCTCCAGCGCCAAGAGCCCGTCCGGAGCAGGCATGGATCCCATGCGTTCCGCCCTCCAGAAGGGCACCCAACACTAATCGAACATATGTTCGATTAGCAAACGCCCCCCTCAACCAGCCCCCGGTCGCCCCCTTTACCCGGCGTGGACTAGCTCAGCTACTTGGGCCATCGCCTCTACAGCCGCCACCCGCAGCCCGGGCTTGGTAAGGACATCGCACCGCACCTCGTCGATGCCGAGCTCGGCGAGGCCGAGGATCGAATCCGCCACCTCAGCGGAGCTCCCGGAGAACACCCACTCGCTCGGGCCCTCTTCCATCAGCCCCAGGATGTCGTATGAGTACAAGTCGAGCGAGCGTCGAAGCGTCGCAGGGTCACGGCCGACGTCGTCACAGGCTCGCCCGACCTCATCGAGGATCTCAGCGAGACCGGTCGTTGGATCGGCGGCGTTGCCCCACCAGTTCCAACCGTCGCCATAGCGGGCTGCCATTCGCAGCACTCGCGGACCCTTGCCCGCCACGACTATGGGCACCGTTCGGGAGCCGGCGGGAGCGAAACGCTTGCTGTGGGCGCTCTGGAACTCACCCTCGAAGTCAACCTTGCCCTCGCCAAGCAGGCTGTGGATGACTGCCAGCGACTCTTCGAAGCGGCTGAACTTGCTATCAACGGGGACGGCGAACGCTACGAAGTCGTCGGGGGTGTTGCCGGCGCCGACGCCCAGGGTGTAGCGGCCGCCACAGATCTCATCGAGGGTGGCTGCCGACCAGGCGATTATTGGTGCCCGCCGCATGGCGGCGTTGGCCACCGAATGTGACAACTCGATGGTGTCGGTGATGGCGGCCAAGCCACCGACCAGGGTCATCGCCTCCCAGTGGCCGCGGCCGCTGAAGGTGAGGGCGTCTTCGAAAACGGCGATGTCGAAGCTAGCTCGCTCGGCCGCCAGCACCTGGGCGCTGATCTCCTCCCACCGAGGAGGATCGCTACCCCGATCGTCAGCATCGTGCAACCCAACGGCGAGCCCCAAGCGCATATCTCCTCCTTCCGCGGCGACACTACTCGTCAGCCCTGGCCGCTCGCCACGCCTCTCGGAGCCGCACCTTGGCTCCGATGCGCAAGATGGAACCCCGGTAGACACGTCCGGCAAATCGAATGATCCCGTAGGTGGCCGCCAGGATCAGCACAACGGCCAGCACCACCTGCTCGGCCGGCACGCTGCCCGCGATCGTACGGATCGGCATCACAAGAGGAGATAGCGGCGGAACGATCGAGGCGATACGGGCGACGAGGGCGTCCGGATTCTCCAGGGCAATGAACGAGATGAAATAGCCAGGCAGGAGGAATAGCACCGGGATCATGGCGACGCCCTGGAGGTCTTCCTGGCGAGAAATCGTGGCGCCCAATCCTGCGTAGAGCACGCTGAAGAACGCGAAGCCGAGAAGGAACCACGACAGCACGATGCCCGCCGTCCGGAAGCCGAGGGCACCCACATCCACGTCGACGATGTCGGCCATGCTCAGCGTTACCAGCGCCGCCGCCATCAACACGACCAGCTGGATGAGCCCGAGGGCGCCGATGCCGAGCACCTTGCCTGCCAGGAGGTGGCGGGGTTGAGCCCGGCTCAGCACGACTTCGACCACTCGAGACGACTTCTCCTCCATGACGCCCATGAGGACGAACTGGCCGAACATCAATATCGAGATGTAGAGAACGACGTTGCCGGCGTAGGCGGCGAACTTCTTGGCGTCGGCATCGGGGTCGGGTTCTTGCAGGGTGCTGCTGTCGCGTTGTTGCGCAGGTGACAGCAACCGCGAGGCCTCCTCCTCGGTCAGGCCCAGCTCTGCCATCACCTTGCGTCGATCGATGTCGCCGAAGGCCGCAGCGACGACGGCCTCCAGCTGCGGATCCGCCTCCTCGACCCACACCACCTCGCGATCATCGACCAGCAACACGTCGACGCTCCCCCCATCGAGTGCCTCCTCGGCAACTGTGAGCGACTCGTAGCGGTGGATGACTGCTCGCCTGTCGAAGAGCCGAACGGCCGAGTGCAGCGAGGCATCGAGACCATCTGGCTCGATGCCAACGACCCCGATGTCGTATGGCGATGGCGCCCTGTTCTGAAGGGAAAGGAGCGGGCCCATCACAAGGACCAAGCCCACGATGACAAGCATCGAGGCCAGGAACGCCTTGCTGCGTGCCCGCTGCAAGAAGTCCCGCCTGGCGATGAGGAATACCTGTCGGATCATCGGCCAACCGCCTCGCGGAAAAGGTCGGTGAGGCTCGGAGGTTCGAGGGCGAACCTCGTGACGACGCCATCCGCCATGGCCCGAGCCATCACCTGGTCGATTGGCGTCCCCGCGTCGACGACGTAGCGACGCCTTCCCTGCGCGCTCGTCGTCGTCTCGATCCCATCGAGGTCGGGAGACCATGGCTGATTATCCACCGAGACACCCAGGAAGCGATGGCCGGACCTGTTGCGAAGCTCGTCCAGCGTGCCTGCCAGCACCACTCGGCCGCGGTTGATGATCACGACGTCCTGGCAAACGTCCTCTACTAGGTCGAGTTGGTGACTGGAGAAGACGATGCCGACGCCCGCCGAGGCCAGCTCCCGCAGGATGGCAGCCATGCTGTCGACGCCCAGCGGATCGAGCCCCGAGAACGGCTCGTCGAGCACCGCCAAATCCGGGCCGTGCACCAGCGAGACGGCTAGCTGCACCCGCTGCTGATTGCCGTGTGACAGCTCCTCGAGCTTGGAGTTGGCCCGATCGGTGAGGCCCAGTCGCTCCAGCCACTCGTCTGCTGCCGCGGCGGCTGCCGACCGCCCGAGACCAGACAACTCGGCGAAGTAGACGAGCTGCTCGCGGATCTTCATCTTCGGGTAGAGGCCACGCTCCTCGGGCATGTAGCCGAAGCGCAGTCGATCAGGTTGAGTGGGCGTCGCCCCGTTCCACAGAACTTCACCTTGGTCGGGCGAGACCAGGCCGAGAACACAGCGCATGGCGGTGGTCTTGCCGGCCCCGTTAGGACCCAGGAAGCCGACTATGCGTCCGGGTTCCACGTTGAACCCGGCGCCGTCGAGAGCGACGACATCACCGAATCGTTTATGGAGGTCGACCAGAGACAGCATCTGCATCAGTGTCTAGCAGCCACTCAACCCAGACCCAGGGCCGATAGACCCATGCACTGCGAGATTTCCAGGTCGATCAGGCCCCGGCGGCACACTCCACACAGATCGTCTTGGCCGGCATCGCCTCGAGGCGGGCGGCCGGGATCTCCTTGCGACAGCTGTCGCAAGTGCCGTAGCTGCCGTCGGCCAGTTTCTCCAGGGCGCGGTCTACCTCGGCCAGTGACGCCGCGATGGAGCGGGCCGTCAGAGTCGAGCTGATCCTTTCAACGGCCTCGGCCGTGCCATCCCCTACCCGCTTCCCGAAGCCGAGGCCGGCTCCGGGCTCAGGAGGCTCGGTGAGCCGGTCGAGCTCGGCAGCCAGCTCGTCGCGACGAGTCCGCAGGCTGTCTTCCAGACTCATCGCAGAATCCCCCGCTCCCACACCGACACCAGCTCGCCGTACTCAACGCTGGAGTTCACGAGCTCGGCGTGGACGCCATCGGCGATCACTCGACCGCCGCTAACCATCAACACCCGATCGGAGGTCTCGGCAGTGCGCAAGCGGTGGGCGATGACGATGGCGGTCCGGCCCTCGAGCAGTGTTGCCAAAGCTCGCTCGACCCTGGCCTCGGTCTCCGGGTCGAGGTTGGAGGTGGCTTCGTCGAGGACGATGACCTCGGGGTCGGCGAGAAGTGCTCTTGCTAGTGCCACGAGCTGTCGCTCCCCTGCCGAGAACCGACCGCCGCGCTCTCGAACCAGCGTGTCCATGCGTTCGGGAAGATCGTGGACCCAGTCGTCGATGCCGATCGTGCGGCACACATCCCACAGCTCTTCATCGGTGGCGTCCGCTCGGGCGTAGCGCAGGTTGTCGCGCAGCGTCCCGTTGAAAAGGAAGCCCTCCTGGGGAATCAGAACGACGTGCCGGGCTCGCTCGGCGTTACTGACGCCTGTCAGATCAACGCCGTCGAGGCGGACGGTTCCCGCGGTTGGGTCGTAGAAGCGGAGTGCCAAACGCGCCAACGTGGACTTGCCGGCGCCGGTCTCGCCGACGACAGACACCCTCTCCCCAGGTGGGATCACGAGGTCGACTCCGTTGATGACCGGCGTTACTCCGTCGTAGGAGAACGACACATCTTCGAAGACGATCTCCCCACTCAAAGGCTTGGGCAGCAGCACCCCACCGTCCGCCGGTGCCACGACGGTGGGAGCGGTGTCTATCAAGCGGAAGAGCTTGGCCAGCGCAGCTGCCGCCGACTGCATCTGGTTATAGGTGTTGGAGAGGTTGATGATCGGCTGGAAGAACCAATCCAGGTACATCAACATCGCAACGAGCGACCCGAAGGACATGTCACCGGAGATGACTCGCCTTCCACCGACGAACAGCAGCACGCCAACGCCGGCTGTACGGAAGAAGGCGACCGTCGGGAAGTACCAGGCGATCTGGCGTGCCGCACGCATGTTGGCCTCGTAGTAGGCCTCGTTGACACCGCCGAAGCTTCCTGCCTGCTCCTGCTCCTGAGTGAAGGCCTGCACCACCCTCACTCCGGTTATGCCCTCCTGGAGGCTGGCGAGAACCCGACCGATCTGCTCTCGCACTTCCTGGTAGGCGCGGGCGGCGAACGTCTGGAAGATGCGTGAGATGAATCCAAGGGTCACGATCAGGGCGAAGATGGCAAGGGCAACCGGGACGTCGACTGCCAGCATGGCGACGGCAACGCCGGCGATAGTCAGGAGGTTGGTGACCAAGCTGACGGCACCCTCCTCGACGAACTCGGAGAGGGATTCGATGTCGTTGGTCATGCGGCTCACCAGGACACCGGCCTTGGAGCGCCCGTAGAACGCCATATCGAGGTCCATGAGGTGGCGGAAGACCCGGCTGCGCAGCATGCGTAGGTAGAGCTCTCCGAGCGAGGAAACGCCGAACTGTGCCCACCGCTGAGCCAGGTACTGCGCCACCAGGAGCGCCGAGAACGCGATCGCGGCGGTGGTGATAGCGCCGGTGTCGCTGTTGGTGATGCCGTCGTCGATGCCAGAGCGAACCACCAGCGGTCCCAGGAGACGAGCAACAGTGGCGACGATGGTGGCGAACAGCGCGATGGCCGCGGGGCGCGCCAGCGAACGATCCAGGACCACAGCCCTGCGCAGCAAACGCCCGGTGCGCTGACGCCCTGTGTCGGTGGTCATCTGAGTGACTCCTCCTGCGCCAGCACCTCGGCGTACCTGGGAACGGTGCGGACCAACTCGGCGTGGGGACCAACCGCGGCTATGCCGCTCTCGTCGAGGAAGACGACTCGATCGACCAGCGCCAGCGTCGAGGTGCGGTGCGCGATGATGACCGTGGTTCTGCCCGCCATCACCCGCTCCAGAGCAGCAAGCATCTCGGCCTCGACGATGGCGTCAACCGACGACGTTGCGTCGTCAAGGATGAGCACCCGCGGATCCCGCAGCACTGCTCGAGCCAGGGCTACCCGCTGGCGCTGTCCTCCAGAAAGCGAGTGACCGCGCTCGCCCACGACCGTGTCGTATCCATCAGGCAGATCCATGATGAAGTCGTGGGCCTGCGCCAGGCGGGCCGCCAAGCGCACCTGTTCGTCGGAGGCGTCGGCACGGCCGAATGCGATGTTGTCCCTGACTGAGGCCGAGAACAGGAATGTCTCCTGGAACACCAGGGCGACCTCTCGACGCAGGTCGGCCAGCCGAATTCGGCGGACGTCGACACCATCTATGGCGACGGTCCCCTCGTCGACGTCGTAGAAGCGCGGGATGAGGAAGGAGAGCGTGGTCTTACCTGCGCCGGTGGCGCCGACGAGGGCAACGGATGTCCCACCAGGGATGGTGAGATCGATGTTGTCCAGCACGCCGGTGCCGTCGGGGTAGGCGAATGAGACACCGGTCAGCCTGACTTCGCCGGGACCCGGCTGCAGTGTCTCAGGGTGGCGGGGATCTGCGATATCTGGAGCTTCGGAGAACAGCTGGCTGATGCGGGTTCCTGCAGCACCGGCCCTCGGAATCTGGGCAAAGAACCAGCCGGTGATGCGCAACGGGAACATGAGGACGCCGAGATACTGAGTGAACGCAACGAACTCGCCAAGGCTGACCTGCCCGTTGATAACGCGGGTGCCGCCGAGCCACAGCACCGCGACGGTCCCCAGGGATGGGATGAGCTCGAACAACGGGGTAAAGACCGACCGGATGCGGGCCAACGCGATCTGGTCGTCCAGGATGCGGTAGGCGGCGCGGTCGAGCTTGTCCTGCTCCTGGTCTTCCTGGCCGTGTGACTTCGTGACCTGGATGCCACCGATCGCTTCCTCCACCACCTCGCTGAGGTCGGCGAGGCGCTGTTGGACATCGAAGGACAGCTTGATGACGCGCTTGGCGTAGCCGCGGGCGCTCAAGCCGAGGATCGGAACGGTGAGCGAGACCACAAGGCCCAAGACAGGGTCGAGCACCACGAAGACGCTTATCACCGCCAAGAACATCCCGATGTTGGCGACCGTTATGGGAGTCATAGCGAGCACGAGCCTCATCTGCGACAGGTCGCTCGACGCTCTAGCCATCAGCTGGCCGGTGCTGGCCTCGTCATGAAAGCGAAAGCTGAGCCGTTGTACTTGCTCGAACATGTGATTGCGCAGATCGGCCTCGGCTCTGTAGGAGAGGCGGAAGCCGAAGTACCTGCGGACACCGATGCCCACTCCTTGCAGAAAACCAAGACCCAACAGCCCGAGGACGAGCGCGCCGAGCACGGAGCCGCGGCCGGCCAGGATCGACCGGTCGATGATGTGCCTCGTCATCAACGGGATCGCCACGACGGTGGCCATCCACAACAGAGCCCCGCTGATAGCCCGCGCCGCCTCCCACCGATAGCCGAGGAGCGTATGGCGAATCAGCGACAGGCCGGGGCGGATCGAGGGGTCGAGGACCTTCATGAATTGATGAGAGTACGGAGCCAACGGACCAATCCTCCCCCTTCAGTGTGGTCGAGCACAGCTACGGAGGTGGCCGAGCACAGCTAGATCAGAGGGAGTCGACGGCACGAGCTCCTTGCGCCTGGTCAACATGGGGCAACGCGGAAAGGGCAAAGAAGAAGCCCTCTCGCTGCCGAGAGGGCTTCTTGGTTGAAGCTGAGAGCCCGAAGCTCAAAGCCTGTCTCCTTACTTCTCGCCGGCGTCGAATTCGTCGGAGAAGGACACCTGCTTGCGGGACTTGCCGCCCGCCGGCTTGCTGCCGCCGCCGCTATCGCCGCCACGGTCGCGGCCCCTGCCGCCACCCTCGCGATCACGACCGCCGCCGCGGGACTCGCGCCCGCCGCCGCCGGATTCGCGCCCGCCGTCGCCGCCACGATCACGACCGCCGCCCCGGGGCTCACGATCACGACCGCCACCGCTGGAGCGACCACGGTCGCCGTTGCCGCTCTCCCTGGCCGGCTTGTCGCCGCCGCCGCCTTGAGGGGCGTCTGCGAGGTCGAGGCTGACCTTGCCGCGGTCATCGATCTCGCGAACGATGACCTTGATCTTGTCGCCCATCGTGTACTCGTCCTCAACGTTCTCGATGCGGCGGCCGCCACCCATCTTTGAGATGTGGAGCAGGCCGTCGCGGTTGGCGATGAGGTTGATGAAGGCGCCGAACTTGGTGATGTTCACCACTTCGCCGTCGTACACCTCGCCCAGCTCGACGTCTGGCGGGAAAGCGATCTCGAGGACCTTCTCCTTGGCCGCCTCGAGCTCTTCGCCGCTAACGGCACCGATGATGACTGTGCCATCGTCCTCGATGTCGAGCGTGGCGCCGGTGAGCTCCTCGATCTCACGGATCATCTTGCCCTTGGGCCCGATGATCTCACCGATCTTGTCCTTGGGAATGCTGACCGCCTCGATGCGAGGAGCGTTCTTGTTGAGCTCCTCACGTGGCGCCGGGAGCGCCTCAGCCATGGCCGCCAGCACCTTGAGACGGGCGTCCTTGGCCGCAGCCAGGGCTCCGATGAGTACGTCGGCCGGCAGCCCGGCGATCTTGGTGTCGAGCTGGAGGGCGGTGATCATGTCGGCCGTCCCTGCCACCTTGAAGTCCATGTCTCCGAGCGCATCTTCAGCGCCGAGGATGTCAGTGAGCGTGATGAAGCCGTCGTCATGGGCGATGAGGCCCATGGCGATGCCGCCAACAGGGGCGGCGATGGGAACACCGGCGTCCATCAGCGACAGGCTGGATCCACACACGGACGCCATCGAGGTCGAGCCGTTGGACGTCATGACGTCCGAGACCACGCGGATGGCGTACGGGAAGTCGTCTGCGTTTGGAATCACCGGAAGCAGAGCCTTCTCGGCGAGGAACCCGTGGCCGATCTCACGGCGCTTGGGACCACGCATGAACCCGGTCTCTCCCGTGGAGTAGTGCGGGAAGTTGTAGTGGTGCATGTAGCGCTTCGACTCTTCCGGATGGATGGTGTCGAGCATCTGCTCCATGCGCAGCATGCCGAGCGTCGCCACCGAAAGGACCTGTGTCTGTCCACGCTGGAACAGGCCGGTGCCGTGGGTGCGGTTGATTAGCCCAACCTCGGCGGACAGCTCGCGGATCTCGTCTGGCTTGCGCCCGTCGAGACGGATGCCGTCGTCGATAACGCGCCGCCGCATCGCCTCCTTCGATATCGATTTGAAGGCAGCTGCAGCCTGCTTGCGCCCCTCGACGTCGTCCTCAGCGAGGCCCATGGCCTCGATGGCGCCGTCGAGAGCCTTCTTCTCAGCGCCCTTGCGTTCCTTCTTGTCGGCGATGGTCGCCGCCTCGGAGACGGCGGAGCCGACATGGCTCTTCACCTGCTCCAGCATCTCGGAGCTGTACGGCTCGATCGTTGGGAGCTCGACCTCGGCGATGTCGCCGAGCTTCGCCTTCAGGGCGAGCTGCAAGTCGATGCTCTCGGCGATGTACGCCTTGGCCTCTTCAAGTCCTTGAGCGACGCTCTCTTCATTCGAGGCAGGCTGACCGGCGGCTACCAGGCGGTAGCCCTCTTCGGTTGCCCCGGCCTCGACCATGTTGATGTCGATGGCGCCGTCGGCATTGCGAGTGCCTGCCACTACGATCTCGAAGACGCTCTCGTCGAGATCTTGGTATGTGGGGTTGGCGATCCAGTTGCCATCCTTGAGGGCCAACCGGACTGCACCGATCGGTCCTTCGAACGGAAGTCCGCTGATGGTCAATGCCGCTGATGCTCCATTGAGGGCAAGCACGTCGTAGTCCAGTTCGCCGTCGACGGCCAATACCGTCGCCACGACGTGGGTCTCCGACATGTAGCCATCGCGGAACGATGGACGCAGCGGTCGGTCTATGAGCCGAGCCGTGAGAGTGGCGCGATCTGTGGCGCGGCCCTCACGACGGAAGAACGAGCCGGGGATCTTGCCAACGGCATACATGCGCTCTTCGACGTCGACGGTTAGTGGGAAGAAGTCCTGGCCTGGCCGCATGCCGCGCGATGCGGTTGCGGTCACGAGGACCTCGGTGTCACCCATGGTGACGACTACGGCTCCGTCGGCCAGCAAGGCAAGCTTGCCGGTGTTGAGGGTGAGCTCTTTGCCACCCATGGAGCCTGACACGGTGTTTTCAGACACTCTGTCTCCTATGTATTTGGGGAGGGAGACGGCGACTGATTGGCAGTGGTCACGCCTCGCAGATGCTGGCGAGACGTCGCCACTGACAACCGGCCGGAGTCCCTCCGGTCGAGAGAAGGCCGGGTGGCCTTCCTGAGCTGATTACCTCCGCAGCCCTAATCGGGCGATGAGGTTTCGATACCGCTCGACGTCCTTGGAGTTCAAGTAGTCGAGTAGCCGGCGCCTCCGCCCCACCATGATCAACAGTCCTCTACGGCCGTGACGGTCACCTTTGTGGTCCTTCAAGTGCTCGGTGAGGTGGTCAATGCGCTCGGTCAACAGGGCCACCTGGACTTCGGGCGAACCCGTGTCCGTGGCAGTCTTGCCGTACTCGGCGACGATGGTGGAGGTGTCCTTCATAAGGAAGATGCCGAGATGATCGGCTCGATGGGAGATTGTAGCGCGCTCACTCTGGGGGCACGAGTGCCTCTGTCTCGACTTCGACCATCCACGTCGGGTCGATGAGCTGAGTCTTGATCATGGTCGCCGCCGGCATCGCCTCGCCGAACAGCTCCTTGTGGGCTCGACCGATGTCGTCGGCGAAGTGCTCGCTGGTGACGAACATCCGAGTGCGGATGACGTCCGCCATCGTCACGCCTGCTTCCTCGAGAGCCGCTCTGATGATCTCACCGCAGCGCATCATCTGGTCGTACGGCGTCGCAGCCACCTCTTCGCCGACAGGCGGGATGGGAGCTGTGCCCGAAACGATGACCCTGTCGCCAAACCGCACCGCCCGGGTGAAGCCCCAGCGGTCCTCGTAAGGAGATCCTGAACGAATGTGTGTGATCATGGAGACGAGGCTAGGGGCGTGGCCTCGCTGCCGACGACCTCGGAACGAGCTCAGGAGTCGAACGTCACCACGTAGGTTTCGCCGCCATGCAGGGCCGGGAAGATCGCTGTGAAGGTTCCTGTGGCGCTAGTCAGACTCCCTGAAGCGCCGGCATAAGTGCCGGCCCATTCGCCACACAGCCTCGGCCACGCCGCCGCGTCGTTCGAGGCAACTATCACCGATTCGAATTCGATCGTGACCGAGCCCAAATCTCCGAAATCCAACACTCCTGTGCCCGTCGGTGTCGCCGACCAGAGGAACTCCTCGTCAAAGGTCGTGCCGAGGCACTCGACAATGCTGCTCTGGGCCAGCGTTACGGGCTGGCTGGCCGTCCCCTCGGCGACGAGTTCCTCGCTCCTGATCTCGAAGGTGACGTCCATGACGAACCCACCGTCGCCTGTTTCCGGGGCCGGTGAAGCCACCCGCGGTGTTCCCATCACCCACTCGGTCGGAATTCCAGCGTCAGTGATACTTGCGGCGAGTTCCGGCGTCGTGGTCGTCGGTGGGGTGGTCGTCGGTGGGGTGGCGCTTGTAGGCGGCGCGGTAGTTGCCAGGGCCGGCAACGTGGTCGCTGCCGGCTCGATCGCCACAGGCAGACAAAGCGATACCCACGATGGCCAGCATTGCCGACGGTCTCATCGGTCTCGGTTATTCGAGGATGCGCCAAGCCAACAGACGTGGCCCGATCGCGCCCTGACACGGCCGGCAGCCTCTTGTCACCACTCCCCCGCCAGCCACCTTCTGATGGGCCAGTTGCACGCTCCGGGAGTACGCATCTCGTCGGCGATGCAGGCGGCCACAGCCACCGAATGCAGCGGGAAGGAGTGAGCGTCGCCGATGGCACCGATGCTGAGCGACATCTCGACTCCGGGATCACGCACATCCAACACCCGCAGGCCAGGCGGGTTGTCGGTGAAGTTTGTGACCATGGCGTCGGGATTGCGGAAGACCGTGACCTCGACCCCGGCCTCCTGGCCCAGGTGACGCCTGGTGTCGTGACAGTCGAACAGCCCATCGCATTGGTGTGGCGAATAGCCACCGTCATTGGGAACGGCTGGGAGGAAGTAGCTCCCGAACGACTGGCCGGCGCCAAGTAGGCCCGACGAGATCGGTGGATCGAGTAGCGCGGCCCCCGCCACCGTGCCGACCGCCAAGCCCGGTCGCCGGTCCCAGCGCGCCAACAGTTCGGCAATGGCGACCGCACCCTTGGAGTGACCAACGAGGTAGATGGGACCACCCGGCGCCATCGCCATGGCGGTCAGCATGGAGCCGAGTCCGTCAGCAAGGTCGTCTACCGAAACGTGCTTCGAAGCCGAGACGTGCGAATCCGCCTGGTAGACCATCCGGTGGTCGAACTCGACCACGTCGAGGTCCCCGTCGTTGACGATGCCGAGTCGATCCATCAGCTCGTCGAACGTCCCCGTTGCCTGCGAACCGAAGCCGGGCACGAAGAGGATGCGAACACCAT
>JAZFSG010000027.1:0-6895 GCA_036446035.1 Acidimicrobiia bacterium
GGTGTGCTACACGTACGCCGGGTGCCTGGCGCTGATCAGGGCAGGCGAGGACGTCGACTACGACGGCGTTACTGGCCCTGGGATATACAGCGAAGGAGGCGTCAACTCCATCATCCAGTCGTACACGCCATACACCGCCGACGGTTCTGTCGGCGACGCAGTGCTCCTCGACACGGAGCGTGCGTTGGAGGTCATCAACCAGATCGCCATCGAGGCGGAGTGCGATGACAGCAACGTCTGCTCGTGGGGCGGCTAGGTAGCCATTAGGTAAGGAACGACACAGCAACCGGACGAAGAGCGGCAGTGGGAGAGATCCCACTGCCGCTCTCGCGTCACTAGCCGGGATGCGGAGCGTCCGGCGGCGATACAGAATCCGTCGACACCCCAGCGGTCGGTAGAAGATCCCGGTCTAGTCGAGGAGGGCCTGCACCGTCGTGACCACTCGCTCAGCCGAGGGCAGTGCCAGGTCTTCGAGGTTGTCGGCAGCCGGCAGCGGGACATGGGGCGTCGTCACTCGAGTGATCGGGGCGTCGAGGTCCCAGAAACACTCCTCGGCAACGATGGATGCGACCTCGGCCCCCCAACCACACAACCTCGGGTTCTCCTCGACCGTGACCAACCGGCCCGTCTTCGCAACTGACTCCGCCACAGCCTGAGTATCGAGCGGCACCAGTGAGCGGAGGTCGATGACATCGGCGGAGACTCCGAGTTTGTCGAGGTCTTCCGCGGCTCGAATGGCGACCGGCACCATCGCGGCCAGCGCCACCACCGTGACATCGCTGCCCGTTCGCAACAGCCGCGCCAGGCCCAGCTGGTCTACTACCTCTCCCTCGGGAACGTCTCCCTTAGTGGCGAAGAGGGCCTTGTGCTCGAAGAACATCACCGGATCCGGGTCCCGTATCGCAGCTGCCAAGAGCCCAACGACATCTCCAGGAGTAGACGGTGCGACCACCTTCAATCCAGGCACTGCCATCGCCCAGTTCTCGATGCTCTGGGAGTGCTGGCCGCCGAAGCGGGCTCCCCCGCCGTTTGCCGTCCTTATCACGAGCGGCAGCTCGACCTGGCCACCGGTCATGTAACGGGTCTTGGCGATCTGGTTGGCGATTATGTCCCAGCAGGTGGCAAAGAAGTCGCTGAACATGAGCTCGGCTACCGGTCGCAATCCGTTCATGGCGGCTCCCATGACCATGCCGGTGATGGCCTCTTCGGAGATGGGGGTGTCTCGGACCCTCCGCTCGCCGAATCGCTCATAGAGGCCGACGGTGGTCTTGAATACGCCACCCGCCTTGGCCACGTCCTCGCCGATGAGGAAGACACTTGGATCCCGCTCCATCTCCTGGGCGAGCCCACGGGCTACAGCGTCGCGGTAGCTCAGTTCCTCCACGCCGAGCCTCCATCCGCCCATAGATCCGTTTCGACAGAGGAAGCGTCGGGCTCAGGAGCCTGCCGCGCCGTCTCCGTCGCCTCGTCGACTTCCGCATCCGCGGCCAGGTCGATCGTGTCGAGCTCCGACTCCGCGACACCTCTCGACAGGAGCTGCTCTCTGTAGTTGACAATCGGGTCTCGGGCCATCCACGCCTCGACCTCCTCGGGCGGTCGATAGTCGCCGGGGTCGGCGCGGGAGTGGCCGCCGTGCCGATAGGTCAATGCCTCGATGAGCGACGGTCCGTCGCCGCGGCGGGCACGATCCAGGGCATCAGTGGCCACCGAGTGCACGGCCTCGACGTCATTGCCGTCGACGAGAATGCGGTCCAATCCGTAGGCGGCGGCGCGGTCGGCAGCCGGATGCTCGACGGCGGTCACCGACGCGATAGGTGTGTACTCCATATAGAGGTTGTTCTCGCAAACGAACACCACCGGCAAATCCCATACCGAGGCGAGGTTCAAGGTCTCATGGAAGGCTCCGATGTTGGTCGTTCCATCCCCGAAGAAGCACACAGCGACCTGGCCGCTTCCCTGCTCTACGGCCGCCCAAGCCGCGCCGGCGGCGATCGGCAGATGTGCTCCGACGATGGCATACGAACCCATGGCATGGTTCGAGGCATCGGTGAGATGCATCGACCCTCCCTTTCCGCCACAGATACCGTTGGCTCGCCCGAGCAGTTCCCCCATGAGCGCGTCCATCGGAGCCCCCCGCAAGAGGGTGTGATTGTGGCCACGGTAGGTGCAGAAGGTGAGATCGTCCGATCGCATCGCCACTGCAAAACCGGCGGCAACCGCCTCTTGGCCCAGGCCTAGGTGCGTCGTCCCCTTTACGAGCCCCTGCATGAACAGGTCAAACGAGCGCTGCTCGAATTTACGGGCCCTGATCATGGCCGCGTACATCGCCAGCTGTGTCGGTTGGTCGACTGTGGTGTCGGCAGTGTCGTTCATCATCACGCTCCGAGTTGACCCAACCGCCTTTGAAGGCGTATTGTTATGGGTAATCGATTATCGAGGATAGCCGATTGGGCGTACGCCCTGCTGCCCGCTGGGAGTGAGGAGGACTGGTGATGCGAACCGACCTTGCCGGCCAAGGTCAGTCACCGCCCGACGAGGCAACCTCGAAGCAACGAAGCCAACCCGTGGATGTGCTCCGCCCCCTCCACAGCAAGGCCCCGAATAGCAAGTGGCGGAATCATCGGGGGTGCCTTGGATCAGCACCCTCGGGACCAGCCTCGACTTCGCGGAGCTCCGCGACGGTCGTCGGCGGCGAGAAAGAAACGTAGAGAAAGGACTCAGAAATGGCGGACGACAGCAAGGTCATCAAGCAGTTCCTGGGGGATGACAGCTTCCCAATCGGCTGGGAGACCGAGGAGGAGAAGGGCCTGTTCTGGGTCTACGACGATCTCCATTGCCCGCAGCCCCTCTCCCCCATGTACTTCGACATCGGTGGTTGGTGGCTGACGTGTGACCACATGTTCCGGCGCTTCGGGACACCATTCGCAGCCGACTGGATCGCCAAGAACGTCAACGGCTACCTATACACCGCCGCTGTTCCGGCGGATCCCGACTTCGCCCTGGAGGCCATGGAGTTTGGCAACCGCTACGTCCCGCGAGTTCCCAAGGACGACCCTGAATACGCGGCCAAGATCGGCGCCTACCTCGGCGCAGTGCTACCGACCTACGGCTTGAACTTCGCCGATTGGTGGGAGAACCGGCTGGTTCCAGAGATGCGCAGGAACTTCGACTACCTCGAAGAGCGCATCGACCGGTGGGAAGAAATTCCGCTCATGGAGTGGGCGACGATTCTCGAAGACGCGATGGACATCCACGATCGCCACTGGAAGATCCACTGGATGCTCAACTTTGCCCAGCTGTCGGCGACGCTCAACCTGCAGGCGGTCATGGAGGAAGTACGGGGCGAGGCCGACACTGTGCTGTTGGGCAGACTCCAGAACTCGGCCAAGGACCGCAACTGGGACTCGATCGAGGGCTTGTGGAAGATGAAGGAGGAGGCCAAGAACGACCCCGAGCTCCTGGCGCTGTTCTCGAAGGAGACCGGCACTGAAGTGCTGGCCGCTCTCGAAGGTTCCGAACGTGGCAAGACCTTCATCGCGGACAAGTTGAAGCCCTACCAGCGAGAGTTCGGATGGCACGCCGTATGGAGCCACGAGTTCATCTTCCCAAGCCGCTTCGAGAAGGCCGAGCCCGTGCTAGAGGTCATCAAGGGCTATATCGAGACGGACTACGACTATCCCTCGACGGTGCAGCACTTGGCCGACGACATCGCGGCCGCGGCGGCGGAGTTGCTCGAAGGACTGGAGGGCGAAGCCCTCGAGAAGATGGCGGCGGCCAACGAGGTCAACTTAAGCATGGCTCCGTTGACGCCAGATCATCACTTCTACATCGACCAGGGGAGCAATGCCCATCTGCGGGTCGTGCTCGTCTGCATCGGCAGGCATCTGGTGAAGATGGGCGTGCTCGCGGAAGCCGACGACGTGATCTACTTGAAGTACAACGAGTTGCGCTACTTCATGGGTGATCCCGAAGGCTTCGACGCCGCCAGCATCATCGCCCAGCGTAAGAACGAACGGCAGGCCGCCTACGCCGTCCGACCCAAGGACTGGATCGGCACGGCGACCGAATCCCAGCTCGAGTTCCCCTATCTGGGGCTCTGGGGATTCCCCGAGCGTCTCTACATGGAGCAGCCCGAAGCCGAGGATCAGATCGCAGGTATCGCCGCCTCGCCCGGCGTCTACCAAGGCACCGCCAAAGTGGTACTGAGTGTCGACGAGTTCGACAAGGTCGAGAAGGGCGACATCCTCGTCTGTCAGATGACCAACCCGGCCTGGGTGACGTTGTTCACCAAGATCAGTGGTCTGGTGACGGACGCCGGAGGCACCGTTTCCCATCCTGCGGTGCTAGCGCGAGAGTTCGGCATCCCGGCAGTGATCGGAACGTCGGTCGCGACCGGGAAGATCAAGACCGGCGACCTGCTCCGCGTCAACGGATCGACAGGCGTCGTCGAGATTCTTGCCGACGACGCCGTCGAAGGGGACGAAGTCGGATCGGACATGTTCACTCCGTGACGTCGACCGACCGAGGCCCAGATCCTGTCTCGCGCAACGTTCTGAGCGAGCAGGTGAAGGACCGGATTCTGCAATGGATACTGAAGGGCGAACTGGAACCCGGGTCTCGCATCATCGAGACCCGGGTCGCCAAGGAACTCGGCGTGAGTCAGGCCCCCGTTCGAGAAGCGCTGCGCGACCTGACGACGCTCGGAGTGGTGGAGATGCAGCCGTACCGAGGCGCTCGGGTCCGACAACCGACCAAGGCAGATCTCGTAGAAGCCATGGAGGTGCGGGGCGAGCTTGAGGCTCTGGCTGCTCGCCAGGCTTCAGAGCGCATCACCACCGAGCAACTCGACGAGCTGCAGGCTCTCATCGACGAGATGCACCACATGGCGGAGCTCGGGGATCCGCACGCTCATGCTTTGAACAACACCAACTTCCACGCGACCGTGGTAAGGGCTGCCGGCAATAGGACGCTGGAGCGGCTGTGGTCGATGCTCGAGCCGTTCGCTCGCACCTATGTCACAGAGATGGTGCCGGGCACTGACCTGTTCTGGCTGGGCGATCGACACTCAACGATCCTCGATTCGCTGAAGGATCGTGATCCCGAGCGTGCCGCTGAAGCGATGCGTGCCCATGCCCGCGAAGCCGAAGCTGTGGTGCTCGCAACGGATGAGTCGCTGTTCGGAGAGGGGGCACCCCAGCCCTAACGAAGCCACCCGGTGAGTGTCATCGTGCTGGCCGTCGAGGCGCTCTCTGTGGTGAACGACCCGCCCCCAACTGGGCCGTCAGGAGGCCCTCCCCTACCAGTGATCGCCCAAGAACGGAGAACTACCAATGCTGCTGCTATCAGAGGAAATGTCCGCCGGAACCGCTCGGCTCAGAGTCGATGTTCATGGTTCGACTCCCACCGACCACGTGCTCGAGGATATGAACTTCCTCAACTACCGGCTGGCCCAAGTCAACATCGAGCCGGGGGTGACTCTCGCCGAACCAGACATCGTCTGGCACCAAGATGGTGACAAGGACATCAGCTACAGCGGCGGAACGATGACGTTCACCGGCGATTGGGATGCAGGTCCACTGCAGAAGGTCGTCGTAACAATGCTGGCGCTGAAGATGGAGGCTGAAGGCCTGCATCCATTCCATGCCTCCGCGGTGCGCTACCGGGACAAGACGATCCTGTTTCTGGGCGGTGAGTCCAACCACGGCAAGAGCATGTGTCAGATCGAGGCCTGCGGCCGGGGCGGCGGGCTCATCGCCACTGAGACGGCCGTCATTGACGAGCAGGGCACCGTCGTCATGGGGTCGCAGGACGTCTTTCTGAAGAAGCGCGCCAAGGGCACGGAACGCGCAGATAAGGCTGCCCCCAATCGAGGTGTTGAGAAGTTCTTCGGCGAGATGCCGACGTGGTCGGACTACCCCGAGCCGAGCAATGTCGACATTGTGGTCGTGCCGGCGATAGACGGAAACTTCGACGCCAGCTTGGTCGAGCTGGGCTCGTTCGAGGCGCAATTCCAGACGCTGCACTCCCTGCAGAACTACTTCTTGCTGAACGAGTTACTGGCTCCCGGATTCGCCATGCCCGTGGTCGACACGGAAGAACTCCGTCACACTCGCGCCGATTACGCGCAACGGTTCGCTGCCAGGCCCTACTACTTCGTACGAGCTGCCACCCCGCAGGTGCTGATGGACGAAGTGGATAAGGTCGTGTGACATGAGGGAGTTCGCGTACGCGCGACCACGAACCGTTGCCGAGGCGGTCGCCCTGCTCGACGAGCACGGTCCGGAGGCCAGTCTGCTGGCGGGCGGCACCGATCTCCTCATCGAACTCCGCAACTGGTGGATCGAGCCGAAGGTGGTCGTCGATCTCAAGCGCATTTCCGAGCTGCAGCCGGCGATCCGCCGCGACAACGGGCACCTTTCCATCAGCGCCACGACCGTGATGACCGACATCGCGGAGGACGCAGGGGTACAACGCCACTTCCCGGCCCTCGTCGAGTCGGCGGTCGTCGTCGGATCTGTGCAGATCCGCGCTCGGGCGACACTGGCGGGCAACATCTGCAACGGCTCGCCTGCCGCCGACACTGCTCCGCCGCTGCTCGTGTACGGAGCGACTGTCGTCGTGGCAGGACCGGAGGGCACCAGACGTGTTCCTATCGACGACTTCATCGTGGGTCCAGGCACTGTCGCCCTCGAGCGCGGCGAACTCGTCACTTCGATCGAACTGCCCGTGCCCGACCCGCCTTTGGGCGCGGCGTTCACGCGGCTCACTCGGCGCCACGGAACCGACTTGGCCTCGATCACCCTTTGCTGCGGAGTTAGTTCCGCAGGGATAACGCGGCTCGCCTACGGCAGTGTCGGACCGCGAGCGTTCCTCGTCGTTGATGAGAGCGGCTTGC
>JAZFSG010000028.1:0-25569 GCA_036446035.1 Acidimicrobiia bacterium
GCGCTCGACCTCCACCTGCAGCTCGGCGACCTCGTTGCCGCGCTCCTTGACAGAGGTTTCGAGCTCCAGGAAGGCCTGGTCGAGCTCAGTGAGGAAGGCATCGACCTGGGCGCGGTCGTATCCCTTACGCTCCAGTTCGAATGAGGCGTAATCGCGCAAGGACCGGCTGTGAGGCTGTTCCGCCACGTTGTCTCTATCGGTAAGTATTGGCTGCACGCTGAGTTCTATTCGTGACCAGCGTCAGCCGCAACCGACTGGCTACCCAGGGTGGCCAGGCTCGTCGGCGTCGGACCCAGATTCCGGTCCAGCGTCGGTCGCCGGCTGGTCATTCAAACCCTCAGACGAGAAGCTTTCTGATTGCTCTTGCTCTGCTCCATCGTTGCCGCTGGAGGCGGATGCAGCTTGATCCGCAGCAGATGGTGGATCGGTTCGGGGCACGCCTGGGTGCAACCACTTGGGCTTCTTGGGAGGTATCGCGTACATCGTGATCACCATCATCACTACGGCGACTCCCACAGCGACGAGCGCCATCTTGACTGCCGTCGAGGCGATCGAGTCGAGAACTATCACGGGGAAGACCAGAGTGAGGTAGATGGCGACGCCGATACCGATGAATAGCCCCCGCGGCGACGCTCTGATTGGGTTACGCTTGCGGACGGTCTGAGTGGTCATCCCGACCTCCAGGACCTCTGGCGGCAGGTCCGGGAAGTCGAAAATGCTGTCGTCGTTGAGGTCGCCAAGGTTGCCAACTATCCCGGGACCTCCGATCTCGGTGGCGATGAACACCTCGAGATCGACGACAACTGGCATCTCTTGGGCGAGGGCTGGCCCTGCCGTCGTGAAGACGACAATCCCCAGTGCGCACGAATCGCATTCCACCCCTCATAAGAGCGACATGAACCACACTCCCTAGGCAACGTCCACCCGTACTCTTGCCAGGTGAGCGAAGTCGATGCCATCGTCGTCGGTGCCGGGCCCAACGGTTTGGCGGCTGCGGTGCGCCTTGGCCAGGCGGGGAGACGGGTGCTGGTCATCGAGGGGGCAGACACCGTTGGCGGAGGAGCCCGCACCGCTGAGCTCACCCTGCCCGGGTTTCGACACGACCCCTGCTCCGCCGTTCACCCCTTCGGTGTGGCCTCGCCATTCTTCCGCTCCTTGCCGCTGGAGAAACACGGCCTTTCGTGGATAGAGCCTGAGGTTCCGGTAGCTCATCCGCTCGATGACGGTCGAGCCATCATCGGGCAGCGCTCGCTCGAGGCGACGGTCGCCGAACTGGGAACCGATGGCCGCGCCCTAGCCAACCTTCTCGGGCCAACGGTTGAGCATGCTGACGACGTCTTCGGCGATGTCATGCGTCCTCTGTTGCGGGTCCCCCGCCATCCGCTGTCGACGGGTCGCTTTGGATTGCGGGCCCTTCGCTCCGCCAAGGGCCTCGTCGGCCGTTTCAAGACGGAGGAAGCCAAGGCCTACTTCGCCGGCCACAGCGCTCACAACACGACTCCGCTCGACTCCGTTGGCTCAGCCGCCGCCGGCCTGGCCCTCGCAGCAGCGGTTCACGCCTACGGTTGGCCGCTGGCGGCGGGCGGGTCGCAGGCCATCTCAGATGCTCTCGCCGGGTTGGTTGCCGAGCTCGGAGGCAGCATCGAGACCGGGCGCTGGGTGACATCTCTCTCTGAGTTGCCGAAGGCAGAGGTCGTGATGCTCGATGTGACGCCTCGAGGTCTGTTGCAGCTCGCCGGCGACAGGCTGAGCGATGCCTACGCCTCCCGGTTGCGCTCGTGGAAACATGGTCCGGCTGCTTTCAAGATCGACTGGGCCCTCGATGGACCCATCCCATGGACGAACCCGCGTGTCGCCGGCGCCGGCACGGTGCACGTCGGCGGGACCTTCTCCGAGATCGCAGCCTCGGAGGCTGCGGCTTGGAACGGCGGTCACGTCGACAGTCCCTTCATGATCGTCTCTCAACAGAGCGTTGCCGACCCCAGCCGGGCACCGAACGGCAAACACATCGGCTGGGCCTATTGCCATGTTCCCAATGGTTCTACAGAAGACATGGTCGAGCGGATGGAGCTACAGATGGAACGCTTCGCTCCCGGCTTCCGTGACCTCGTGTTGGCACGCGCCGTGATGGCCCCGGGACAACTCGAGACGTACAACCCCAACTATGTAGGTGGAGAGATCATCGGTGGGGCATCGACTCTTCGCCAGATAGTGGCGCGCCCTCGGCTGCGGCCGTCCCCCTATCGGACGCCACTGGCGGGGGTGTACCTGTGCTCGGCGTCGACTCCGCCCGGCGCCGGTGTCCACGGCATGTGCGGCTACTGGGCTGCGGAGACCGCGCTATCTGACGTTGGCTAGGTGCCGTCGGCCCGGCGTCGCGGCCACCATCACGATCCCGAAGCTGCCGATGATCACCAACGCTGTCGCCCACGGCGCGTCTTCCGACGTTGGGAGGTCGGATCGCGTCAATCCCGTGTCAACCAGCGACGGCAGCCCGACACCGTCCGCTTCGATCGCAAGTTCGTATGTCACGGACGATGCGGGCGCATCTATGGCGAGATAGGTCAGCCACATCTTCTCAGGCACGAATCCCATGCCTTCGTCCGACCGCAGGTCGTCGAGGAGTTCGGCCGATGCCGGCTCGGAGCGGCGCAGCGCCATCCGATCATGTGGAAGCGGGAGCATGTTGGGCGCAGACTCGGTCAGCAGGAAGACATCGGCCTCGACCCGGCTGTCCGGGGCCTTCGCCATCCCGAGGATGCGCAACGGCACCCACGGGACGCCGGTAGGAACCGTGACGTGGATGGGCGTCCCGTCTCCGCCGAACTGGCCGAGCTCTCGTGCCGTTGTCGTGTCGAAGCGAGCAGCCATGAAGATGGGACTGCGCTCGGCGTAGAAGCCGAGCTGGTCGGAGGCGTCGTCGGGAAGCTGGAATCCGTTGCTCTCCGCCCACTCGACCACCTCAGCTGCTCCGCCCCGCAGCACTGTGATCTCCAAAGCGTCGATCTTGGTCTGGAGCAGCACCTCCGCCTCGTCTGAAGCTGCGAATTGGGAAGAGCACGTGGCGCACGGTGCCGGCGAAGGCGTGATCTCCTTGACGAGGCGCTGCAGCGTCCATTCGCCACCCCGCTCCACAGATGTCGGCACGTCAGGCAGCGGGATGATCGAGCCGAAGTCGACATTGCCGCCCCCGTACTCGAACGACGTGATGTAGTGCTCGATGCCGTCCGCATAGAAGACGGCAGTTGTGGGGCGCTTGAGCTGCACCGTTCCGTTCGGGGCGACCAGGAAGCCGCAAGCGGCAACCGGACCATCTCCGATCAATAGGACGCGATGATGCTCATAACGCTGATCGACAGTTTTCGCATGGTTCCTCCGTGGTGTCGGGCTATGACGGAGAGTGGGAGGATTCAGGTTCCCCAGAATTCGCGCTCTGGAGGACCCAGCACGGGCGTGACATTGGCATCATGGGCGTCCATGGAGCCGTGGACACCACCGCCGGACGTGATCGCAGCGTCCAATCTGAAGCGTTTCATCGAGGAACGCGGGATGACCGACTACGCGGAGCTGCATGGCTGGTCGGTCGACCAGCGGCCGGCCTTCTGGGAGGCCGTTGTCGAGCGGCTCGGGATCGTCTTCTCGAAAGGGCCGGGCCCGGCCATCGACGACAGCGGTCGCTGGTTTCCCGAGGCCAAGCTCAACATCGTCGACTCCTGCTTCACAGCCCCCGCCGACAGCACTGCGGTGGTCCACCAACGGGACGGCCAACTACACGAGGTGACGTATGGCGACCTCGCCGATCTAGTGGGGCGGGCGGCTGCTGGCTTCGTGGCCCTTGGCGTTGTCCCCGGCGATCGAGTTGCCATCGTCATGCCGATGACGCTCGAGGCAGTCGTGGCCTACCTCGGGGTCGCCGCCTGCGGCGGCGTTGTGGTGTCGATCGCAGACAGTTTCGCCGCCGACGAGATCTCCACCCGACTTCGCATCACCGGCACCGAACTCGTCGTTACCTCGAACGAGATTCGCCGGGCGGGCAAGGTGCTCCCGATGTATGAGAAGGTCGTCGCCGCGAGCGGGCGCCGAGTTGTCGTGGTGGGTGAAGCGGACCTGCGGCCATCCGATCTCTCGTGGGAAGAGTTGTGCGAGAGAGCGGCCCCGCTGAGTCCAAGCCCGCTCCACTCAGACGCCCACCTCAACATCCTGTTCTCGTCGGGAACGACCGGCGACCCCAAGGCCATCCCCTGGACCCACCTCACTCCGATCAAGAGCGCCATGGATGGGTACTTCCACAACGACATCCATCCCGGCGATGTGGTGGCATGGCCCACCAACCTCGGATGGATGATGGGACCGTGGCTCATCTTCGCCTCGCTGATCAACGATGCCGCGATGGCTCTCTACGACGATGCGCCGAACACGCCGGGATTCGCGGGGTTCGTAGAAGAGGCCGGCGTGACGATGCTCGGCGTTGTGCCGTCGCTGGTCGCTTCGTGGCGATCGACGCGAGCCACTGCGGGTTGCGACTGGTCTGGCATTCGGGTGTTCTCCTCGACGGGTGAGGCGTCGAACGCCGACGACATGGCATGGCTGATGGCGCAGGCAGGCACCAAGCCCGTCATCGAGTACTGCGGCGGCACCGAGATCGGCGGCAGTTACATCACCGGCAGCGTGATGCAACCCGCGATCCCAGGAGCCTTCTCGACGCCGACTCTCGGGCTCGACATCGCCATTGTCGATGAGCACGGACAGCCGACAGACTCGGGGGAGTTGTTCATCGTCGGTCCGTCCATCGGGCTGTCGACGGAACTGCTGAACATGGACCATCACGAGGTCTATTACGCCGGGGTGCCTCGGCCTGGCCTGCGCCGTCACGGCGACCACATGGAGCGCACAGCAGATGGCTATTTCCACGCTCATGGCCGCATCGACGACTCCATGAACCTTGGTGGCATCAAGGTCAGCTCGGCTGAGATCGAGCGAGCGCTTGGCGGGGTCGATGGTGTGGTCGAGGTCGCCGCCATCGCCGAGTCTCCATCTTCGGGCGGTCCCAGCCGGCTGGTGGTTTTCGCCGTTCCTGAGCCGGACGAGTCACCCGATGCCGATGTGCTGCGAGCCGAGATGCAGGCTCGGATCGGGGCCCAGCTCAACCCGTTGTTCCGGATCGCCGAGGTGGTGCTGATCGACACGCTTCCGCGAACCGCCTCGGCCAAAGTCATGCGCCGCCAGCTACGAGCCTCTCGGCCACCTCCCCCTGGAGGTGGGTAGTAGCTTTCTCATATGAAGCCGATTGCGGTCCTTCGGCACGGTCACGACATTCCACTCGGCCATTTCGGCGATGTCCTCGCCGCTGCAGCCATGGCAGTCATCGAGGTGCCTCTCTACTCGGGGGCAACCATCCCCGACCTCGACGCTCTGTCTGCGGTCGTGGTACTTGGGGGAAAGATGGGCGCCTACGACGAGGCCATCTATCCCTACCTGCGTGACGAGAAGGAACTCGTTCGGGAAGCAGCCCGTCGCCAGATGCCCCTTCTCGGCGTTTGCCTCGGCGGCCAGCTAGCCGCAGACGCGCTCGGCGGCGAGGCGTTCCTGGCACCCCAGCCCGAGGTCGAGGTACTCGAGGTCACCCTCACCGATGCGGGGAGAGAAGATCCTGTGGCGCGTCATCTCGACGGCCCGGTCCTGGTCTGGCACCAGGACACCTGGGAGCCGCCCCCCGGCGCCACCGAGCTGGCGCGATCGCCTAGGTACCCAATGGCCTTCCGCCTCGGCACGGTGCTCGGCATCCAGCCGCACCCTGAGGCCTCACCCGAGATCGCTAAGGCGTGGGCTGACTCGCATCCCGATTGGCTGGCCGATCACGGCTTCGACGGCGAAATGCTGCTCGGTTCCGTCGAGCAGCAGCGTCATGCGAGTCGCCTGGTTGCCGAGACCTTCTTCGGCGCCTGGGTAGAGAGCCTCTAGCCCGACCCAGCTTGGTCGGGGATCGCATAGCCACCGGCGACGATCGGGACCCTCGGAACTCCTGCCAGCCCTGGCTAGACCCTTCCGCCGCTGCGCCAATAGACGCCGTCGACTCGGGTCATCAACTGCTCGTCCACCAGGTAGCGGCGCAGCGCCGCATAGTCGTCATGGAAGAGCTGCAGCGTCAGGTTGATGTCGCGTTCGGGGTAGCGGACACCGGGTTCAAACTCCAGGACCAGTCGCTCCAGCACCACCCGGCGCTTGGCCGCTTGGGTCGGGATCTCTCGCAGACGGGAACCCTCGAAGAACCGGGCGAGGATCTGCACCTCGTCTGCAGTCCACGGGCCTTCGGGCACCGCCGCCGGCTCGAACTGGGGGAGAGACTCGGCGATAGCACGCAGCGCGGATCTTTCCAGCCGCAGTTCATGGTCGATGAGACCCGCGCCTCGCAAGGCGCCAACTGCCTCCTGGGCCTTCTTGAGCGGCACCCCGAGCGCCTCCGCAACGGCCGCCGTATTGACGGGCCCCTCGATCGCTCTCCCCAACACGGCCAGACGAACAGGATCCAGCGTCAGCCGCAGGTAATCCAGTGGGGTCATGTCCAGGCAACCATCACGAGGCGACCCTGCCGGCGGCCAGCTTGGCCAGGCCCTCGAAGTCGGTGTCGCTGTCGAGCAGCCACTGCACCGCCAGGCCGTTGAGGGCCGCCAGCATGACCTCTGCCTGCCTGGTGGCGTCGGCGGCCTTGTTGTCCCTGGCTATCGCCGCCGCGAAGCGTTCTACGCGCCGTCGATGGTGGGCGAGGAAGGTCTCACCGCTGTGGTCACCGCCGAGCCCTGCGCCAACACCGATGCGGATGTAGACCCTGGCCAGGTCGGGCTGCGAAGTGATGAAGTCGACGTAGGCGGCCGTGAGCTCTTCAACCGTGTCGGTGCCTTGATGGTCGGGGTCGGGGTCAACGGCGTCGATGGCCTCGCGCACAACGGCGAGGATGGCCTGTTCCTTTCCCTCGAAGAGGTTGTAGAAGCTGCCGGCCTGCACTCCGGCGGCAGAGCAGATGGCCTTGATCGTCGTGCCTTCGAGACCGTTACTCGAAAGCAGCTTGCGCACTGCTCCCAGAATCCGATCTCGTGTTTCTAGGCCGGCCCGGTACCGCGCCATTCGCCTCCTCAAGGGTCCCTGTCGCTATCCCGACAATAAATCTGTGGGACTACGTCTCAGAATTGGAATCATTGCTCAAGTTTCAGCGTACTATGTAGTAGGACTAAGCACGGAGATGTCATGAGCCACTACAAGACCAACCTTCGAGATGTCTTCTTCAACCTCTTCGAGTTTCTCAAGGTCGACGACTATCTCGGCGCCGCGCCCTGGGAGGCGATAGACAAGGAGGTTGCCTCAGACGCCTTGCGCGAAGTCGACCGCCTGTCGCGCGAAGAGTTCGCCGCCAGCTTCGTCGAGGGCGATCGCGTTCCGTTGACGCTCACCGACGGCGAGGTCGCTCTGCCCGAAGGCATCAAGGCCAGCCTGGCCGCCTACCACGAGGGCGATTGGCACCGGTTCATGCTGCCGCAGTGGATCGAGGGCTTCGGCGCGCCGGCCTCGTTGCGCTGGGCTGTCACCGAGCTGCTCGTCGGCGCCAATCCGTCTGCCTATCTCTATCTCAGCGGTGGCCTGATGGCGGCGGTCATCGCAGCCGTCGGTACGCCCGAGCAGAAGGAGCGGTTCGCGGTACCCATGGTGAACGGGCCGTGGGGCGGCACGATGGTGCTCACCGAGGCCGACGCCGGCTCCGATGTCGGAGCCGGGACCACAAAGGCGACGCACGTCGATGGCGACGTCTATCACCTCGAGGGCGTCAAGCGTTTCATCACTTCCGGCGACGCCGACTACTTCGAGAACACCATCCATTGCGTTCTCGCCAGAGCCGAGGCCGGCGGTCCCGGCACCAAGGGCCTCTCGATGTTCATCGTGCCCAAGTACATGGTCAACGAGGATGGCTCGCTTGGCGAGCGCAACGGTGTTTACGTCACCAACCTCGAGGACAAGATGGGCATCAAGGCCTCGGCGACCTGCGAGATGACCTTCGGCCAGGATGCGCCGGCGGTCGGCTATCTCGTCGGCGGCGTTCATGACGGGATTCGGCAGATGTTCATGGTGATCGAGGAGGCGCGGATGCTCATCGGCGCCAAGTCGATGGCGACTCTGTCCACCGGCTATCTCAACGCCCTCGAATTCGCGAAGGAGCGTGTGCAGGGTCCCGACCTGACCCAGGCCCGCGACCCCGAGGCGCCTCGGGTCCCGATCATTCATCACCCGGACGTTCGCCGGATGCTGATGCTGCAGAAGGCCCACGCCGAAGGAATGCGGGCCATCGTCTACTACACCGGCTGGGTTCAGGATCAGAAGGAGCGGTTCCCCGATGACGAGTACTGGGACAAGCTCAGCGACCTGCTGCTCCCCATGGTCAAGGGCTACTCATCGGAGAAGGCATACGAGGTCCTGGCGCAGTCGCTTCAGGTGTTCGGCGGCTCGGGCTTCACCAAGGACTACCCGATCGAGCAGTACATCCGCGACGCCAAGATCGACACCCTTTATGAGGGAACCACCGGCATCCAGGCGCTCGACCTCGTCTTCCGCAAGATCGTGAAGGACCAAGGCGCCACGCTGACTCGCTTCGCCGGTGAGATCATGGAGACCGTCAAGGGCGGCGCCGCCGATGACGCATTCACCCTTGAGCGCGAGGCTCTCGCCACGGCCCTCGAGGACGCCCAGGCCCACCTGGGGATCATGGTCGGACACGCCATGGCTTCTCAGGAGGAGCCAACCGAGCTCTACAAGGCAGGCCTTCTGTCCAACCACCTGCTGTGGAGCCTCTCCGAAGTCGTCGTTGCCTGGTTGCTGCTGCGCCATGCCGAGGTTGCTCAGGCTGCTCTCGCAGCCGATCCAGGTGCCGACAAGGAGTTCTACGAAGGCAAGGTGGCAGCCGCTCGGTTCTTCAACCGCACCGCCCTCCGTAAGGTCTCGATGCGCCTGCGCTGGGCCGAGGCCGAAGACGGTGCCCTGATGGACATTCCGGACGAGGCCTTCTAGCTACGACAACTTGACGAGCTGGGCAACGTCGGCCGCGAGTTGCTTCTGGGCGCTCTTCACATCGGCGAGTTCACTAACGATCTGATTGAGCAGCTTCACTATCTCGTCGTTCGTTGGCTTGTAGGTGTCTGCCATGTTCCACCTCCGAGGCAACCGTAGAGGCGCCGGCGGCAACGGCACTAGATGCGTTCGGCAGGTTGATATGGCGAGGAGAAAGCGAGATTCTCCACGCCCGGCGCCTCCTCGATTAAAGTCAGACCACGATGAGGGTCAGGCATGTAGGGATAGCTTTGGCATTGGTCGGCGGCTTGGCCGTGCCCGCCGTTGCGCCGGTCGCCGCTGCGACCCCGCCCCACACCATCGGTGTCGTCGATACCGCCAACGGGTATTGGTACCTGCGCGACGCCGCAGGCGCCACCACGGGGTTCTTCTTCGGGAATCCGAGCGACCAGCCATTCACGGGCGACTGGGATTGTGACGGTGTCGACACTCCCGGCTTGTATCGGCGGTCGGACGGCTTCGTCTACCTACGCAACAGCAACAGCCAGGGCCTCGCCGACATCGAGTACTTCTTCGGTAACCCGGGCGACCAACCCATCGCCGGCGACTTCAACGGCGACGGCTGCGACACAGTCTCCATCTTCCGTCCGTCGGATGCCACTGTTCACGTGATCAACCACCTCGGGTCAGCCGGAGCCGGACTCGGGCCCGCCGACTACTCGTTCGCCTTCGGCAGTGCTTCCCACATGCCGATGGCCGCGGACTACGACAACGATGGCGTTGATGAAGTCGGCATGCATGATCGGTCGGCGGCGACGGTGGTCTATCTCCCGGGTCCGGGACTACCGGCCCAGGTGATCTCCTTTGGCAACCCCCGGGACTGGTTCGTCGCCGGCGATTGGGGAGGTACGGGCTCGACACACCTCGGGGTGTTCCGGCCCGCCGATGGAACGTTCCATCTCGATGGCATCACGAGCGTCGTGACCTATGGCAACGGAGCATTGGTGCCGGTGGCAGGCAACTTCGGCGCGCTCCCTGGGGGCGGTGCTGAGCCACCGGCATTGCCATCAGTGGCGGTGGTGGCTGGAAGCTCGGGGCCGGTGGTGGCGCAGCTGCAGCAGATGCTCGCCGCCAGAGGGTTCCTTCGGGTGACCGGCGATGGCAATTATGGGTCAGCCACCCGCCAGGCGGTGATGGCATTCCACAAGGACCAAGGGCTCACCAGGTCATGGGACTGGCAGGAAGCAGATTGGGCTCGGCTCGCGGCCTACGCCGGCCCCGACATTCCGAACCGCCCCGACGAGCCGAATCGGCTAGAGGTCGATCTCGGCAAACAGGTCGCCTACCTCGTCGAGAACGGTGTTGTCACGGCGATCGTCCCTATCAGTTCGGGCAACGGCTCCCTCTTCGAAGGACAGAACGACACTCTGATCAGGGCACGTACCCCACGCGGCGATTTCAAGATCCAACGTCACATCAACGGCCTCCGCATCTCCTACCTGGGCGTGCTCTACAAGCCCTGGTACTTCTCGGGTGGTTATGCCATCCACGGCTCGCCGAGCGTCCCGTCCTACCCGGCGTCGCACGGATGCATTCGTATCCCCAATTGGGAAGCCGACTGGATGGATGGCCACCTCTTCGTCGGCATGCCGTTCCACGTCTACGGCTAGTCGGGGCTAGGGAGCGATGACGGGCCAGATGGCCGGGCTGTCGAATCCAAGGCGCCAGGCGGCGATGCCTGCGAGTCCGAGCTCGTCTCGCAGTTTGACTCTGTGGCCCAGCCCTTCCGGTGTCTCCGACCACAGATAGGTGCCGTCGGCGACGTCGACTCGCTCGAGACCGAAGCGCTCGTCGAAACTGCGCGCGTCGCGGCTCTCGCTGGCGGTGAGGCTGCCGATTCCGATGGCCCGAGGCCTATCAAAGAGGTCGGGTCCCCACAGCCGGCCGTAGAAAGGCACGCCGAGGATGAGCCTGTCGCTGTCGGTGTAGCGCAGCAGGTACCTCGTCGTGTCTTCGACCCAGTGCGGTGAAGCGACGGGCCCAGTCGGGCGATGGGCGTTGTACTCGTCGTATGCCATCAGTATCAGGTAGTCAACGGCGACGGCCAGTCGTCGGCGCTGCGGGGCCCCCGACCAGAAGCCGGCATCAAAGTCGATGGCGGTGATCTCCCAGGTGTCCGTCCGCGGCGTGATGTCGAGGGATACCAGGCCCCCCCACCCGTGGACTAGGCGAGTGAGCTCGGCGGCGAATGCAGTGACGGCGGCGGCGTCCTCGTGTTGGAAGCCCTCGAGGTCGATGTTGACGCCGTCCGCTCCCGTTGCTGCAGCGAGCGAGGCCACTTGGGCCGCCATTCCCTCGGGGTCAGCCATCGCGGCGTGGATATTGTCGGCGTCGAGGCTGGCGATCCCTGGCCACACATCGACGCCCCTGCCATGCGCCGACTGCACAAAGGCTGCGTCCCCGCTGCCTGCGATGTCGCCGGCGGCGTCAAGACGCCACCAGATCGGCGAGGTCACCGTGAGCCCTGGGGCAGCGTCGATCTGCGACAGGTACTCGGCAGAGGAGCCGGTCGACTGCCAGGCGAGGACGATGTCGCCGGCCGTCGGAGAGACACTCCCTCTCCAAGGCTGGCGCAGTGTGATAGTGGGGCCGGTGACGACTTGGGACCAAGAGACATCCGTGGTCTCGCCAGAGGCATAGGTGATCGTCAGCGTCGTTCCGACGCCGACGTCGATACTTCCCGTCGGCACACAGTTGCTGAGCCTGACCGTGCCACCGGCCCACTCGACCACAAGGGTGACGGCTGGTCCCAGCGCCTGACGTTCCTCGGCGTCGATCGTGACATCGACGGCCCCCGCAGCCATAGGCGGCGCCGCGGTGACAACGGGTAGCCAGGTCCTGGCGCCGGCGGAACATCCTTCAGCTGTGCCGGCGAAGCTGAGGCGGTCGGCCGGACGAAAGGCGCCAAACTCCGGAGTGCCTGCCCACTGCCCGGCGACGACCTTGTCGCCAGGGTTCCCGAAGACGCTCCGGTGCCCGTCGATGAAGACTTCGCCGGTCGTCGGGTCGTGGAAGGCGACGATGTCGACCGCCCCCTGCCGGCTGGCGAAGGGGACCTGATCTGGCCCGCCTGCGGTGTAGAAACTATCGGCGGTGCCGAGGCCACCATCTTCTGAGCCGAGTCGGTCGATGATGTAGACGCGGTTCTCGGTTGGCCGCCACAGCGAAACGGTGTCGCATCCGTCGCCGTTCCAGTCGCCGGCTATCGCTACGTCGTCGGGGTTTCCGAAGAAATAGCGCCGCTCGGCGATGCCTTGGTTGTTCGAGTCCCGCAGATAGATGTAGCCGTCTGCTGACCTGTGGAGCCCAGGTGTCACCGAGCCGTCGCAGTCCCAATCACCCGTGAGCGGGTTGTCGCCGGGATAGCCGAAGTAGAAAGCAGGAGCTCCCGGCAGGTGCCACTCGCCGGTTGCCGGGTCGAAGAATCCGATGTCGTCGGAAGATGCAGATGCGCTGGCGCCGAGCAGAAGGACCGCTGCTGTTGTCGCAACAACAAGGGAACCGAGTCGCATTGCTCGAACCCTAGGAGCCCACCGGCTGCGGTTGGGGCAGGGCTGCTTCAGGAGACCTCTACACCGCCGATCTGACAGGGCTGCGCTCCCTGACGACGTGCCATACCTCCATCTCCCCTTTGCCCTTCACGTCAACGGTGCCCCGGTGCTCGCATTCGAAGTCGTCCTTGATCAGGTCGTGGGTGGCCTGGGTGATCTGGACTGCTCCTTGCGAACCGTGCGACTCCATTCGGCTGGCGGTGTTGACGGCGTCCCCCCAGAGGTCGTAGATGAACTTGCGGGTACCGATGACTCCTCCCACCAGCGGGCCCGAGTTGATCCCCATGCGAAAGGCGAGACGTCGGCCCTGGATGTCGTTGGCTGCGAAGTAGTCCCTCACCTGAAGTGCCATCCGAGTGAGAGCATGGGCATGGTCGGATCGAGCCGTCGGAACGCCGGCGGCGGCCATGTAGGCGTCACCGATCGTCTTGATCTTCTCTATCCCGTGTTCTTGGGCCACCTCGTCGAAATAGGTGAACACCTCATTGAGCAGGCCGACGAGTTCGTCTGGCGTCATCCCGGCCGACATCGGAGTGAACTCAACAACGTCCGCGAACAACACGCTGGCTCCTTCGAAGTGATCGGCGATGGTGGCCGGTGACTGCTTGAGCGCCTCGGCGATCTGTTTAGGGAGGATGTTGAGAAGCAGCGCTTCCGACTTCTCCTGCTCCACGGCGAGAAGGTTGAACGCGCTCTCCCGCTGGCTGGTGAAGTACTGCAGCAGGACGTAGACGATCGAGGAAAAGGCAACGATGTTCATAACTCCGAAGACGGTGACGACCCCTGGCGAGAGGGTGGGCTCGGCGTCGAGGATGGGTTCCAGGACTCCGGCAGCGATCACGACGGCGGCGAAACCCCCGAACCACAGACGGACTCCACCCCCGAACACCAGCGCTCCCAAGGGACTGGCGAACGACCACAGCACAACGCCCGATGAGTTGGCGATCCCGCCGAGGGCGAGAGAGAGGAAGAGAGGCAGGAGCAGCATGAGGGCGAGCTGACTCGATCGAAAGAGCCGATATCGCTTGTGTCTGGCGAACAGGGCGATCGAGCCCGCCGACAGGACCGCATAGGTGAGTGGGATCGAGGCTGCGACGGGCACTCCAAGGGCGAGGTAGGTGAGTCCCCATATCAACGCGGCTGTGCCGATCATCACGGACGAGAACACCAGCAGCTGTTTCTGGAGGACCACATGATCGGGATCGTCGGCCGCGACGCCGAGATTGGCGATTCCACCGATTCGGGACCTGTCTGTCAGGCGGCACCTCCTACTGCGCTCGATGAACCTACCCCCTGATACCGGCCCGATGCCGACTGGATGTTGGGGCTTCGGCGTGACAGTCTGGCTTGGTGCAACGTCTCCGCTGGTTATGGGTCTCTCTCGGCGTCGGGCTGCTGGCCCTCCTGGTCGCCAACCTGGCCATGGGAGCCTTCTCCATCTCTCCGACGCGAGTAGTTGCGGTGCTGGCCGATCACGCCGGGGTCGACCTTGGCGTTGACTTCACCACCAGCGACGACGCCGTGGTGTGGTCGATCAGGCTTCCCCGGGTACTCCTCGCAGCGGTCATCGGCGCTGGGCTCGGCGTCGCCGGCATGACGCTGCAGGCGGCGTTTCGCAACCCGCTTGGCGAGACGCAGATCCTCGGAATCTCCGGTGGGGCAGCAACCGGTGCCGTCATCGCGGTGGCTTCGATTGGAGCAGCCAGCGGAGCGGCCGCGCCCATGGGAGGCGTCATCGGCGCGGCGCTGGCGCTGTGGCTGCTTGTTGTCGTTGCTCGCTACCGCGGGCGGACCGAGGTGGCCACGTTGGTGCTCGCCGGAGTGGCGTTGGCGGCCGTCACTGCCGCGGTGGTCGGCCTCGTCGCCGTGGTCGTCGACAACGACGAGCTGCGATCTGCGCCTTTCTGGCTGCTCGGTGCCTTGTCTGGTGCCACCTGGAGGGAGCTTGCCATCACTTCGGGGATAGTCGGCGTCGGCGTTGCGGTCCTCCCGTTCCTAGCCGCTCGGCTCGATCTGTTGTTGCTCGGCGAAAGAGAGGCGGCACATCTTGGCGTCGACGTGAAGCAGGTGCGGTTGTTGGCGCTTGGAGCCACCTCGTTGTTGACCGGTGCCGCGGTCGCTGCTGCCGGCATTGTTGGCTTCGTGGGCCTGGTGGCGCCTCACGCGGTGCGAGCAGTTCTCGGCCCCGCTCACCGGCGCTTGGTGTTGGCGTCCGCTGCCGCCGGTGCCATTTTCGTGATGGCCGCCGATCTTGTCGCCCGCACGGTCGCAACCCCCACCGAGGCTCCCCTTGGTGTAATCACCGCCATCGTCGGTGGCCCCCTCTTCCTGTGGCTACTGCGGCGAACCCGAGCCGAGTATGGGGAGTGGGGATGACGGCGTTGCTCGACGTTGTGGGCGTGAGCTATCGAGTTGGGTCGCGCAACCTGGTTGACGACTTGACGCTTGGCGTCGATCCGGGCGAGATCGTCGCATTGGTCGGCCCCAACGGTGCCGGCAAGACCACGACTGTGCGATTGGTCTCGGGCGAGGCCACTGCACACTCGGGCTCTATCCGGCTCGGTGGGGGAGAGATCGGCAGCCTCAACGCTCTCGAGGCGGCGCGCCGACGGGCGGTTCTGCCTCAGCAAACGACCGTGCGCTTTCCTTTCCGGTCATTCGAAGTCGTCACTATGGGCAGGTTCCCGCTCGAGACCGACAGAGAGACGGATGTGGCGGCGAGCAAGGCGATTATGGAGCGGACCGACACCATCCATCTGGCAGACAGCTTCTATCCGGTGCTGTCCGGCGGTGAGCAGGCGCGGGTCAACCTGGCGCGGGTCCTTGTCCAAGAGGCTCCGCTCATCGTGCTCGACGAGCCGGTGTCGGCGATGGACGTGCGCCACGAGCTTCTCACCATGAGACTGCTACGCCAGACGGCAGCAGATGGCGCCGGTTGTCTCGTGGTTCTCCACGACCTCAACCTGGCGGCTCGGCATGCAGATCGTATGGCTCTCATGCAGGAGGGTCGCCTGGTTTCGGTTGGCTCTCCCGAAGAAGTGCTCGACGCCGAGGTGCTGTCGACGGTTTATCAGCAGCCGCTCTCGGTGCACCCCCATCCCGAGCGCGATGGGTTGTTAGTGCTGCCGCGGGATTCCTAGCCCTCGATCCCGCCGGGTCCCGCGGCCCGCCAGGCGCGATGGAATTCCAGAGCGAAATCCATGAGTCGCTCGTCGTCGGGGGCCGACAGGACGGTGATGCGGTAATCGTCAGTTCGCCAGGTCACGCCGCGCGTGATGATGAGGCTGCCCTGGTCGTCGTAGAACAGTTCGTAGCTCACGCCTCCAGCCTCGATGGTGTCTGTGATCTGGAGGGTGATCGGGCTTTCACCTTCGAGGAGCAGCGCGAAAACATCGAACCATCCGGCGGCATCGCCGAAGGAGTACACGGCCTCCCGCCCACCGTGCGATGGCTCGCCGCCGAGGTCTTCGTAACCTTCGATCAGGTCTACGGCAGCCCCCATTCGTTCTTCCGCAAGGTTGGCGAAGACGCCATCGGGCGGAGTCAACAGACTCTCTATGAAATCCGCCAGGCTGTCGGTCTCCGGCACCGGGTGGAACTCCATGCGTAATGCTCCGCAGTGCCATTCGCTCTCGCGCCACATCACCTGGATCCGTTCCCCATCTCCAAACGAAACGGCTGGATTGCCGTTGACGTCGCCGATGCTGGTGCCGCTCTGGTAGGCCCCGTCGAAGCTCGGATCTGCTCCCTGGATGATCTCCAGAGTGCTGTCGCCTTCTTCCCAGATGCTGTAGGTAAGGCCGAGGCTGTGATCCTGACCGGTGTCGGCCTCGGTGACCTCCGGGGACCAAGGCAGCGCCCACAGCTCGAGAGGGTGTCGGCACCTGGGGAATGTGTAAGACACAGGAGGCCCGCGCTCGATGGCCCCGGTGGGGAAGGCGTCGCCGCATTGAGCTACCGCGTTCAACCACATCAACTCGGCAACGAGAACCTGATCGTTGGTTACGTCGGCGTACGTGAAGGGGAGGATCGAGAAGTCCTCTGCCAGCGCGAAGTTGACTGCACGATCCCATATCCCCTCGTTGCAGCCTGCCAGCGCGAAGTCATCCCAGGCCTCCCTGGGCACATCGATCAGTTCAAACGCCTCCACAAGGTCGGCCAACTGAGTCCTAGCTCGATCGGAGGCGATGACGGCGGGTGTCGTGTTTGGTGGAAGCCCGGTCGTCGTTGTCCTCTCCGCAAGATCCGTCACAGGGTCGAAGGGGACGGGCTCGATGTAGTCCCTGGGCTCTGCGGTATCCCCACAGGCTCCCAAAAGTACGGCGGCAGCGACGAGAGCGACCACCGCGGCTCTCATGGGAAGACGCCCGCCTGCGGCAGCATGGATTTGTGAGGCGAGCCCAACTTGATAGACAGCCACTGCGCTACCTCGATCAGCTTGGCGGCATCAAGGCCGGTGGCGATGCTCGAGCCGTCGAGCATGTGCACTACGTCCTCGGTGGCGATGTTGCCGCCGGCGTCCGGGGTGAAAGGGCTGCCGCCGTATCCGCCGACGGCGGTGTCGAGCCCTCTGACACCGGCATCGATGGCGGCGATGGCGTTGGCGTAGCCAGTGTTGCGCGTGTTGTGGAAGTGGCAACGGATGGGCGCACCACCGGACACATGGTGAACCGCATCAACAACTTCGTGTACGGATGCCGGCACGGCGACTCCGATGGTGTCGCCGAGTGCCAGGTCGTCGGCCCCGGCCTCGGCCAGCCTTCTGGCTAGGTGGGTAACCCTGTCGATGGACACCCGGCCGTCGTAGGGATCGCCCCAGGCAACCGAGATCGTCACCCCCGCCTTGCGACCGGCGTCGTGAGCGGTGCCTATGAGCTCTGCCGCCATGTCAGCAGCGGCGTCGGTGGTCATGCCTTGGTTGGAGTTGGCGTACCCGTCGGACGCCGGGACGACGAAGTTCACCTCGCCAACCTTGGTCTCCAGCGCTCGCTCCAGCCCGCGGTGGTTCATCACGAGGCCGATGTAGGTCACGGTGTTGAGGTCGGGGAGGGCGGCAACCACCTCTTCGGCCCTCGCCATCTGCGGCACCTTCGTCGGATGAACGAAGCTGGCTGCCTCGATGCGAGCTGCTCCGGCTTCCACCAATCGGCCGATGAGTTCGACCCGATCGGCTACCGGAAGGATCGTGGCTTCGCTCTGCAGGCCGTCGCGAGGTCCGACCTCGACGATCTCGATGCTGCGGCTCAGAGGTTCCCTCGCAGCGCCTGCTCCCGCTCGATCGCCTCGAACAGTGCCTTGAAGTTGCCTTCGCCGAACCCGGTTGCGCCGCGGCGCTCGATGAACTCGAAGAACACTGTTGGGCGGTCCTGCAGCATCCTGGAGAACAGCTGAAGTAGCTGGCCGCCCTCGTCTTCGTCGGCAAGGACCTTGAGCTTCTCCATGCGGTCCCAGTCCACATCGAGATCCGGCATGCGCTTGCGCAGATCCTCGTAGTAGGTGGCGGGTACCGCCAGCACGTCGAGGCCGTTCGCCTGCAATTGCTCAACGGTGTCGAGGACGTTGTCCGTGGCCATAGCGATGTGTTGGACCCCGGCGCCTCGATAGAACTCGACGTACTCCTGGATCTGGGACTTCCTCTTTCCCTCGGCCGGCTCATTGATCGGCAGCTTGATGATGCCGGTGCCGTCCCACACGACCTTCGACATGAGCGCCGAATACTCCGTCGAGATGTCCTCGTCGTCGAAGTGGCGAAGCATGGTGAAGCCGAAGATCTGGGCGTAGTAGTCGACCCAGCGGTTCATCTGGCCCCAGTCGACATTGGCGACAACGTGGTCGACGAACTTGAGGCCGGTCCACTTGGCCAGCTCGTCGTTGCGGGGCTCGAAGTCGGGCAGCTCGCCGTCAAGGGTGACGAGCGAGTGGATGGTCTCGCCGTAGGCCTTGATGCCTGCCATCTGCGCCTTGCCGCGTTCCGTCTCGAGGATCGTGGGCTCGTAGGCAGACTCGGCACCTCGGGCCGTGGCCATCTCGTAGGCGGCGGCCGAGTCCGGCACTGCAAAGGCGACATCGTGGACGCCCGGACCGTGTTCTTTGACGTGCTCGGCGATCGGGTGGTCGGGGCTGAGGGCCGCGCTGACAACGAAGCGGATCTGGTCGGAGGCGCACAGGTAGGAGACAACGTCGCGGACTCCGGTCTCGGGTCCGCGGTAGCCGATTACGGAGAAGCCGAGTGCGGTCCGCAGAAAGTGCGCCGTCTGGTAGGCGTTGCCGACGTACCACTCAAGGTAGGAGAACCCCTTGATGGGGAACGGGTCCATCGCGGCGTGATCTTTGGCTCGTTCGAGTGTCTCGTTGTCCATTGGCACCTCCCTGGGGCAAGTGTACCCAGCGCCCCTTGGAGGTGGACGGTGGCGGTAGCCTCGGCCGGTGAGCACCCCGGTCAACATCGAGGATGCGAGGCGGATCGTCTTCGGTGGCCTTATCGACTACGCCGGGCTCTTCCCCCCTGCCAGTCTTGACATGGCGGGTGCCGTCGTCGGCTTTCGCGACAGCAGGCGGTCCTCCTTCAACTGGGTTGTCGACCGCTTCATCGTCCCCGCATCTCGGCTCGAGGAGCTCGGTTTGGAGCTGGCGAGCTCGATGTCGGCCGGCGAAGAGCCGTGGCGTCTCAGCGTTATCGCCGACCTTGGCGAGTTCCCCTCGTTCAGAGAGACGCACCGTGCCATTGCTGGCTACTCGGCGGAGATGGCGACGGCGAGCTCCGTTGAACTCGTCGAGGCCAAGCTGCCATCATCACCCGCAGATAGCGACGTCGGAGATGCCGCCGTCGAGTTCGCCACCATGGGCGTCGTCGCCTTCTTCGAGATGCCCCCCGACGAGCTGCCGATCGATGCCATCGCCGCGGCTCGCCGGCAACGAGATGTCGCCATCGGCGCCAAGTTGCGGTGCGGTGGGGAAACCGCCGACCAGTTTCCATCGCCGGACCGCGTCGCCGCCTTCATCGTTGGCTGCGTGGCCCGCAGCTTGCCCTTCAAGTGCACGGCAGGGCTCCATCACCCGGTTCGCCATGTTGCGGACGACACCGGCTTCGTCCATCACGGCTTCCTCAACATCCTCGCCGCCTCGCTGAGTGCCTTCGAGGGGAGAGACGATCTGGTCGACATCCTTACCGACGACGACCCCAGTTCCTTCACCGTCAGTCGGTCGGGTTTCAGTTGGCGAGGCCGCGCCTTCAGGGCGGACTCGATCACATCTTCGCGGGCGGCCGGGTTCGTTGGGTACGGCAGTTGCGACTTCGAAGAGCCGGTTGCGGACCTCGTCGAGCTTGGGATGCTCCCGTGATCGAGGACCCAACGATCGACCCTGGTCTTGGCTCGTGGGTCCCCGTTCCCGTCGAGTCCGAGTTCCCCATTCAGAACCTGCCGTATGGGATCTTCCGGCGGCCGGGCGATAGGGCTCGGGCCGGCGTCGCTATCGGTAACCGCATCCTCGACCTGGATGTCATCGCGGACGCCGGCCTCTTCGACAAGCACGCGGCTCTGCCGTGGGGTGTGTTCGCCCACTCGACGCTCAACCAGTTCATGGCCTTGGGCAGACCGACGTGGCAGGCGGTCAGGCGAAGGGTGTCCGAGCTGTTGTCGTTCGACAACAGAGAGATCCGCGATACCTGGGGTTTGGCCGAGAAAGCCCTCGTTCCGCAGCCCGAGACGGAGATGCTGCTTCCCTTCGCGGTCGCGGACTTCATCGACTTCTACTCGTCTCTCGAGCATGCCACCAACCTCGGAAGGATGTTCCGGCCCGACGGCGAGCCACTGCTTCCGAACTGGCGCTATCTACCTGTCGGCTACCACGGGCGTTCCGGCACCATCGTGGCGAGCGGCACGCCGATCGTTCGACCCCGCGGTCAGGTCAAGTTGGGAGACGCTCCACCACAGTGGATCCCGACCCGCAAACTCGACTTCGAACTGGAGGTTGGGTTCGTCGTCGGCATTGGCAACGCCATTGGGTCACGCATCCGCACCGATGCTGCCCACAATCACATCTTCGGCATGATGCTGGTCAACGACTGGTCGGCCCGCGACATCCAGGCCTTCGAGTATCAGCCGCTCGGCCCCTTCCTCGGCAAGTCTTTCGCCACCTCGGTGGCGCCCTGGGTTGTGTCCATGGAGGCACTGGCGCCGTTTCGGGTTCCGGCCCCGGAACAGGATCCACCGGTCCAGCTATACCTGATGACCGAAGAGGATTGGGGCCTCGACCTGAACCTGGAAGTCGGCTTCCTCACTCGCGAGATGATGGAGCACGAGCGAGATCCCGAGATCATCTCGAGAGTGAACTTCCGCGACATGTACTGGACGGCCGCCCAGCAGCTGGCACACGCCACGGTCAACGGTGCCGCTATGCGCCCCGGAGACCTGCTCGCCTCGGGAACGGTTTCTGGCCCTGATGCAGGAAGCTACGGGAGCTTGATCGAGTTGACCTGGAACGGCGATATCCCCATTGAGCTCGCCGGCGGTGCCAGTCGCACGTTCCTCGAAGACGGCGACACCATTGTCATGCGGGGCCGCTGCGGTGGCGACGGCCGACCGAGGATCGGCTTCGGCGAGGTCAAGGGCACGATCTTTCCTGCGGAAGAGGGCTAGGCGTGGTTCGAGCCATCGGCGTAGGTTCGGAGTACCGAACAGGGGACTATCAGATGTCGGTTGGTTGTTGCTGCCATCCAACCTCCTTGGCCCATCCCACCGCGGCCAGGTAGATGAGATCGACAGCAGGATCTTTGACGTCGGGGTAGTCGTCGGGGTCGGCCAGGCCTGCGGCCAGCCGTCGCTTCAGCTCGGCGTAGGCGGCAGCCGTCGCCGGATGTGCACGCAGGTAGTCACGGAAGAGCAGTGGGTAGCGCTGGTTGGCGCTGCCGGCTACTCGAACGTGCGTGTTGGTGCGTCGCTGGCCCTCGGGGGCGGTGAAGTACCACTTCTCCCAGTCGGTGTCGGGCCCCGCAGCGCCGGCAGGGGCGTGGTCCTTGCTGATCTCACGCAGCCTCACGTAGCCGACCTCCGCCATCGCGGACTCGACCGGCTCGGCGAGCGCCGCCACCGTGACCTGGACATCGATGATGTCCTTGGCGGCCAGCCCGGGGACGGCGGTCGAGCCGATGTGGTCGATACGCAGCGCCAGATCGCCAAGGCCCTGCCGGATGCGCCCGGCGATGGCCTGGAACTCGTCAGGCCAGCCCTCGATGTACGGCACGATCTCGATCAAAGACCGCTAGCCGACTTCGTCGAGGGCCGCGAAGAACCGGGCGTTCTCTTGCTCCGAGCCAAAGGTGACCCGGATCCAGCCCTGACCGAAGGGCCGGACGACGATGCCATTGCGAGCCATGGCTGCGAGGAAGTCCTCGGAGCGGTCCCTTGGGTGCATGTAGACAAAGTTGGTTTGGCTATCGGCGAATTCGTAGTCGCGCGATGAGAGCTCATCGGCGAAGACCTTGACGGCTGCAGCGTTGGCGTGCACGCGGTCGGCCACTCGCTCTTGATGCTGCAATGCCTCCGTCGCTCCCGCTTGTGCCACCGTCGACACCGAGAAGGGAACCTGAACCCGACGCAGCTCGGAGATGGTTGCCGGGTCGCCGACCAGATAACCGACCCGCAGGCCGGCGAGGCCATAGACCTTGGAGAAGGTGCGGGCGACCAACACGTTGTCCCGCTCGAGAGCAATAGGCAGCGCGGTTCCGAAGTCCGGTGCTTGCACGTACTCGTAGTACGCCTCGTCGACGATCACCGCGACATCGTCGGGTACGGCGTCTATGAAATCGGCGACAGCTGCCAGCGGTACGTAGGTGCCGGTTGGGTTGTTGGGATTGCATAGGTACACGAGTGAGGTGTCGGGCCGAATGGCCGCCGCCAGCGCCTTGAGGTCGTAGCGGTGATCGCCCGTGAGCGGGACTTCGATCTCGGTGGAGAAGCTGGTACGGGCAGCGATGCGGTAGAGGCCGAAGCTTGGCCAGCCGTAGGCGATGCTGCGTCCAGGGCCGCCAAGTGCGAGAGCTGAGATCATCATCAGCGAGGCGCTGCCGGTCCCGAAGACGATCGAGTCTTGGGGCACCGAGAGGAACTTGGCCACCTCGGCACGAAGCTCGGATGCATCGTTGTCCGGGTAGCGGTGCGCCGTCGCCGCAGCCTTAGCGATGGCTTGCTGCACCTCTGGGAACGGAGGAAGGGGGCACTCGTTGGAAGCCAGCTTGACGATGTCGTCCATGCCCAGCTGGCGGGCCGCCTCTTCGATAGGCGTTCCCGGCTTGTAGGCCGCTATGCGGTCGAGATCATCGCGGAATCGGGGCATTGAGTCGAGGTTAGGCGAACCCGGCCAATGGCGTACCACCACGCACCGTCGCTAACCTCGCCTCCGGAGCGGAGGAAACCGCGGAGGAATCCGAGTTGGCGCTGAATTTCGACCTTGCGGGCAAGGTCTATGAGTCCACCGAGGTCACGATCACGGCGGAGCAGATCGCTGCCTACGCCGACGCCTCCGGCGACCCCAACCCACGTCATCAGCCGGGGCCCGACCAGGTGGCTTCTTTGATCTTCGGCGTCGTCCCCGGGTGGGAAGCGATGGGCCGGGTTGGCTCTGACCCCGAACTTGGCGTCGATAACCCCCTGATGATCCTTCACGGCGAGCAGGAGTTCCGCTACCACGACGTCATCCGCGCCGGTGACAAGCTGGTGATCACGCCGACGCTCGAGAGCGTCGAGGACAAGGGCAAGGGCGCCACGTTCGTCTCCAAGACCACCGCCACTCGGCCAGACGGATCGCCGGTCCTCGAGGCCCTGGCGACGATCTTCGTGAGAGGTGCCGGCAGTGGTGCCGAGCGCGCGAAGTCGACTCCGAAGCCAGCGCCGCAGAAGACAACTGAGAGGGTCAACTTCACCTCGGCCGTCGATGTCGGCATGCCAACCGCTTACGCCGAAGCCTCCGGCGACCACAATCCCGTCCACCTCAACAGTGACGTCGCCACCGCCGTCGGCCTTCCCGGTGTCATCAACCACGGTCTGGGGACGCTGTCGCTGGTAGCCGGGGGTCTGGTTGAGCAGTTGGCCGGGGGAGACCCGGCTGGAGTCAGCGGACTCCGAGTCCGTTTCACCGATATGGTCTTCCCCGGGTCAGACCTGGAGACCACGGTGTGGGAGTCGGACGCCGCGGGTACCTACCTTTTCGAGACGAGCCGTCCCGACGGTGCCATCGTCATGTCGGGAGCTATGGATATCAGATGACCCAGCCAGAGTTCTCAGACGACTCGCGCCAGACGCTGCTGTCGATCGAAAGCCCGGTAACGCTGCAGTCGGTTCTCACCGCCATGCTGCTGGTGGCCCTGTTCGTCGGCAACGTCAGCGGCTTGCGAGCATTCGTTGTCGTCGTGGTCGGGGTCGTCGCGTTGTGGGCGTGGGATCTCACCGAGAACTCGGCAACGGCCAACGTCTCCATCAATGCGTTGCCCGTCGTCTTGGCGCCAGTCGCCAGCGCCTGGGGCGCCTATCGGTGGGGTTTCGAGGGCTTCGCCGTGGCCACCGTTGGCGGCCTCGCCCTGGTCCTGGCATTCACCATCTTCGAGAAGAAGCACCGAACGCTCGATGACCTGGCGGCGACCGGTCTTGCCATCATCGTCGGGTCCACCGGAGCCGGTGCTCTCACCTTGCTGCGCATGCGCTGGGACATCGAGGTCAACGCCTTCCTGGCCGTGGTGGCGGTCGCCCTCGTTGCCAGCTTGGCGGCGAGGTGGCTTCAAGTTCGGTTTGCGCTCTTTGACCCCAATATCGCCGTCCTCGTTGCCGCCGCCGCGGTTGGGCTACTTGCTGGTCTGACATCCTCGATCGAGCTGTCTCCCGTCTTCGTGGCGTCGGTGGCGGCAGCCGGCGGTTTGGTGGCGGGTCAGACCGCAGGGTCTCTGCTGCGTCGCGGTTCCATCAGCCTCACCGAGGAGTCCCCCGGTGCTTTGAGCCTCATGGATGGCCCGCTGCTGGCGGCTGGGATCTTCTGGCTCGCCATGGTGACGCTAGCCGCCTAGGGGTACTGCCCCAGGCGTTCGCAGGCGTTTCCGATATCCGTCGGGTGGCTTTCGGTCTAATCAGGCACCCTGTACCCTGCGTCTCTGGCATGAAACGACGCATCCGCGCGCTCAGCCTCATTCTGCTCCTCTCAGTGCTCTTCGCGATGCCCGGAGTGCTAGCGCAGACACAGGCGCAGGTCGACGAGACTCGACGCGCCCTGGACTCTGCCAGATCCGAGCGCACCTTCGTGCTCAGCGAGCTCGACCTCGCCGTCCAGGAATACCAGACGGTCACCGCCGAGCTCGCCGAGCTGACCTACAAGGTCACCCAGCTCTACGACCGCATCGAGTCTTACGAGGCCGAGGCTCGTGTCCTTAAGGAGCTATCGCACGACCGGGCACGCGAGGCCTACATGAACGGGGGCACCGGAGTGCTCGACTTCATATTCGAAGTCGATTCCTTCAACGACCTCATCACCAGCCAGGAGGTGCTTGATCGGGCTGCCTCCCGTGATATCGCGGTGTCCGATCAGCTACTGGCAACGCAGCGAGAGATGGAGCGGCTGCGAGAGACTCTGGTGGTCGATCAGGAGCGCGTTGCCGAGCTGCGGGCAACGGCCGAAGGTCTCGTCTCCCGCCTCGACGAACTGTACGCCTCGGCCGACGCCGAGGTGAAGGAGGCCGATGTCGAGTACCGAGTCGCCGTGAAGGCCCTCGAGGACGAGCGTCGCCGGCAGCGCCTAGCGGAGCTCGCTCGCCTATCTGGCGCTGCCGCCGGCGTCTCCATCGATGCACTTCCCGGATTCATCTGCCCTGTGCAGGGTGGCGCCGGCTTCATCAACGACTGGGGCTTTCCTCGCTCCGGCGGCC
>JAZFSG010000029.1:0-10040 GCA_036446035.1 Acidimicrobiia bacterium
ACGCCGTGGCCCGTGAGCTGCTGCAGGGTCGCGACGAGATCCTGGAACGCCTGCCGAGGGAACTGGCTCCGCCGGAGTGGTACTACGACCTCCTGGCGCCATTGACCGCTTCGCTGGACATCTGGGAGACTCGGTATCTCCAGGTTCTCGAAGGTAACGACCCAGTTGTGGAGTGGGCCAAGGGCGCGGCGCTGCGACCAGTTCTCAAAGGCCTCGTCGGCACCGAGCTCGACGGTTTCCTGGATGAGTACACCGCCAGGATGCGCCAGGCCTACCCGCGGCGCCCTGATGGTTCCACGCTGCTGCCCTTCCCGCGGCGGTTCGTTGTGGCAGCCGCCTAGACAAACTCGACCTCGATGAGGGGACTGCGGTCGATCCAGTCCTCGATCTTGTCGGCGTGCCCCAGCCGCTCCAGGATTGGAGTCAGGACGCGACGCTTTTCGTCGCCTTCGATAGGCCGGGTCGTGGCATCGAGATCCGCAGCCACCGACTGCTTGAGGTGAAAGGTCATCTTGGGTTCGGCGAGCAGGTTGGCATACCAACCCCGCCTCCCGGGCGTGCCGGTTATGTAGATGCGGTCGTCGATGTTGTGAAACCACATCTCGATGCGGCGGGGTTGGCCACTCTTGGCCCCAATCGTGGTGATATCGATAGTGCGTTCCGTGGCGAGGGCGTTGGCTATGTCGTTGTTCATGGGAAGTGCAACCCCAGAGCTAGATCCGGCATTTCCTAGAGGCTGAGCCTGACGGTGTCGCCGCAGAAGCCGGCCACCGAGTCCCGGGCCGCGATGACGACTTCGTCGTCCGACACCGTTACGCCTGACAGCGACCTAGTGAAGGGCTGCTCGGTCTCATGGGGGTGGGTCAACACTCGAGTGCCAATAACGGAGCCGTCTGGGGACCGCACTTCCCAGGCGTCGGCGTACTTATCCCAACCGGTATCGGCCGAGGACACCGTGACCTCGAAGGTCCAGCTGCCGTCGGCCGCCTGCTGTGCGGTCGCGCCGACCACATCGGCGCACCCCTCATCCATCGCAGCACCCGAAGCGGAAGTCAGGGTTGACGTTTGATTCTGCGTCTGAGCGCCACAGCCAACCAGCAGCACCAGCGCAGCTGCCAGCCACCTCACGTGTCCCGCGCCGACACCTTCACCTCGACCAGGGACGGTCCGCCGGTGACGGTGAGTGCCTCGGCGATGACGGGCCGAAGTTCGTCGACAGAGTCGACCTTGAAGCCGCGGCCTCCACACATGTCGGCGAACTGAGCGAAGTCGGGGTTGACCAGGCTCGTTTGCCAGACGGGGTTGAGTACGCCGACCTGTTCGCGGCTGATCTTTCCCAGCTCGTCGTTGTTCATGACGATATGGGTGATGTCCATCCCGTACTTGACGGCCGTCGTGTAGTCGGCGAGGTACTGGCCGAGTCCGCCGTCACCTGAGATGGAGACCACCTTGCGGGCGCCCTTGGTGGCCGCCCAGCACCCAAGGGCTGCCGGCAGTGCGAAGCCGATCGAGCCCAGGTAGCCCGACATCACGATGTCCTGGCCCTTGGACTCGAAGTAGTGGCCATATGAGTAGGTGTTGTTGCCGACGTCGACCGGCATCACGGCATCAGCAGGCACCAGGTCGGAGAGCACCGCGAATAGCGCAGCGGGGTGCATGCGGCCCATGGGGTCCGTGAGCTCGGCGCGCCGTGCCTTTTCCTGGCGCCACGTGGTCCATCGTTGGGCGATGTCGTCGCGCTGTTCGGGGCGGTCCGTCTCGCCGACGGCATCACACAACATGTCGAGCGTGCGGCCCAGCTCACCCCACAGGGGGATGTCGACGGGGTGAAACTTGCCCAGCATCATGCGGTCGAAGTCGACCTGGATGGTGGGCTTCTTTTGAGAGATCCCGGTGTGGTCCGAGAACGACGCCCCCAGCACCAAGAGCGCGTCAGCCCGTCCCATAACCGCAGCACCCACCGGAGTGCCGGACCGTCCCAGGACTCCACAACCCAGTGGGTGGCTGTCGGGGATGAGGCCCTTGGCCTTGAAGGTGGTGATCACCGGGGCGTCGATCTGCTCGGCGAGCCGGACGACCTGATCGTGGAAGGGCCGAGCCCCGTTGCCGGCGATGATGATCGGTCGCTCGGCGGCCGAGAGAAGTTCGATCGCCTGAGCGAGTTCGGCGGCCGGGGGAGCGATGTCGGCGACGGCCACCCGGCCAGCCATCGGCTGGGGTTCGGGGTGTTCGGCAGCGGGAAGCACCTGGCTGTCATCGGGGAAGATGAGGTGGGCGACATCGCGGTTCACCACGGCGTGCTTGATGGCCAACGCCATGAGGTCCGCAGCGTTCTCTGCGGACAGCACGGTCTGGCTCCACTCGGCCACGGCCGAGAACGCTTCGGCTAGCGGAAGCTCCTGAAATGCGCCAGGCCCCAGGACCTGTGTCTTGACCTGTCCGGTCAGGGCCAGGATGGGAACCCGATCAACCTTGGCGTCCCACAGACCAGTGAGCAGGTTGGTGGCGCCGGGTCCGGCGATCGAAAAGCACGCCGCCGGTCGTCCCGTCAGCTTGGCGTGTGCCGAAGCGGCGAATGCCGCAGCGCCCTCGTGGCGAATCCCGTAGTAGGCAAGGCGCCCATCGGCTTCGGCTTTGCGCAACGCTTCGGCCAGGCCGAGGTTGGAATGCCCCACCATCCCGAACACGACGTCGATGCCCCACTCTGTCATGACATCGACCATCTCGTCCATGATCGTGCGCGTCGGCTCTATGTTCGGCAGTTCGACGTAGAGGCCATCGGCTCGCTCCTCGATGGCATAAGGGGTGGCGGCGTCTTCGTAGTCAGCAGGCGGCTGACCGGTGAGCGGGTCGTACTCGAAACCGTGCCACGGGCAGATGAGGCACGAGCCCTCCAGCTGGCCTTCGCCAAGCGGGCCCCCTTGGTGGGGACACCGATTGTCGAGAGCCCCCCAGCCGTCGGCAGTGCGAGTGATTGCCAGGGCTCGCTGGTCGGCGACCACCATGGTGACCGTGCCAACGCCGATCTCCCCTGGATCGATCCTGTGCCACGTCGTGGAAGTCATGTGGACGCAGGCTACAGGCACGCCTGAAGTCGCCTCCAGTGACTAGTCACTCGTAGTCCCGGAAAACCAACACGTTGGGTGTCTTAAGGCTTTCCCAAGGGGCGCCGATGCTCTCAATGGACGAAGTAATCGTCCTTACTTATGGCAGAACAACCCACAGTCGCACGCCGGCTTAGAGCCGCAGACGGCTTCACGCTTGTTGAAGCGGTCGTTGCGCTCTTCGTCGCAGTGATCCTCTTCAGCGTCCTTGGCACACTCTTTGTTGCCGCCACACTGCAAACGCGCGAGGCGCGCCACCAGGAGGAAGCCACTCAGCTCAGTATCGAGGGCATCGAGGTGGTGAGGGCCCTGCCATGGGCGGAGCTGGCCATGGTGTCGGTCGAGAGCGGAGATCCTCGGGTGGCAAGTGGGTCTCTGCTGGCCACCGCAGCCAACCTTCCGGCCAATGAGGCCCTAGTGGTAGACGGCACCAACGGCTCGGTCGTTGCCAAGTTCACAGTCACCATTGATGGATTCGATTATCAGGTCTGGAGCTATGTAACCGAGGTCCAGCCTGAGCTGCGCCGCGCCGTCGTGTTCGTCACCTGGGCGGGTGGCAGCTCGACACGCAGCCACCACACGTCTGCCCTGATCTCCGAACTGAGGGCTGGCTGATGTTGACACGAATCCTCCGCACCGAACGCGGCGTCAGCCTCACCGAGCTGGCGGTGGCACTCTTCGTGTCGTCGATCGTTGTTGCGGGCGCCCTCACTTGGGCGACCGCCTCGCTCAGGACCGACCAGGCCAACCGGGACGCAACTGCCACCGTCGATGAGCTGCGCTACGCCAAGAGCCAGCTCATCCGAGAACTGCGATTCGCCTCGGATGTCTATCCACCGTCGCCGGGCAACGATTACGTCGAGTTCTGGCTGGACGACGGAGACGATGTTCTGACCACCGGCGTTGGCGAGCTCGTCAAGTACGAGATCCAGTCTGACGGAAGTTTCCTGCGGACTACCGACGACCCGGCGGGCACTGCGAAGCTCGTCGCAACCGGTTTGAGGCCCCTCGAGTCTTCCTTCGCCGTCACCGGCAAGACCGTCGACATCGTTCTCACCATCGACTTCGATCCCACCGATTCCTACCGAGCGCGATCGCTCGAAACGTCCATCACCGCAAGAAACACCTAAGGAGTAAGGGAATGGCCGCACATAACGAGACCCGCTACAGGGGCCGCAGCCGCTGGCTGCGCCTCCACGCGGACGACCGTGGCGTTGCCCTGGTGTCCGTTGGGCTGCTGGGAGCCTTCCTGGTCATGATCTCGGTCATCGTGGCCGTGCGGACCATGCAGACCAGCTCCAGCGTCGCCAAGGACCGATACTACGAACAGGCGATCCATGTTGCCGAGAGCGGCGCGGATCAGGCGTTGTACGCACTCGACACCGGGGCCGACCTCGCCGAGGTCACACTGACCGCGACGCCAACCAAGGCAGAGGTGGTAGATGCCGCCCTGGCCGTGGCCGCGGCAGATTCCGACGAGGTGCTGTCGACTCCGGAGGGCGACGTCGTTGTGATCAAGGACGACACAACCAACAAGGCCTTCGCTGTCGGATTCTCGCCGGCAATCGATTCAGCGAGGAAGACGGCTCGCGTCATCGTTGTCGACTACTCCTTGAATCCGGGTGTTCCCATCATCTATCCGGAAGGAGCGGTTGTGGCCGACGGGGACGTCACGTTCGTCGGTAACGGCGACACGGCGACCAACCCCGCATCCGCTCACTCCGCTGACGTCCACAGCAACGGCAACTTCACCGGCAACGAAAACACTCATGTCGATGGCGATGCCAACGCCGCCGGGACCGCCAGCGGCGGGTCGACATATGGCGACCATACAAGCGGAGCCGATGCCGTTCCGTTCCCAACCCAAGACGAGATCGACGCCTGGCAGGCGAGCCTCCTCACCACAGCCATGACGGGCCCAACGCTGGCAACGCTGCCTCCGTCCTCCAGCGGGTCGTTCTACGTGGCTGGGAGCGTCTCGCTCAACTGCGTCTGCACCATCACCCTCAACGGGTTGCCCGGCGACGTCGTCTACGTCGACGGCTCGATCAACATCGGGAAGAAGTCCCACCTCGTCAACAACGGCGTGATCCTGGTGGCTGCGGAGAACTTCGAGATGACGGGTCAGTCGAAGTATTCCGTAACCGGCGATCTTCTCGAGAGCGGGTTGGTTGTCTTCGGTACCGACTGGCAGGCTGCCAAGATCACTGGCCAGGGGAGCGCGGCCGCTCAGGGCTTCGTGTACGTGCCTAACGGCGGCGCCAAGACCTCAGGCAACGGGGCCGTCGTTGGCTCGATCATTGCCGGAGGCGGGGTGTCGGTCACCGGTAGCGGCGGGATCATCTACCCCGACGGCCTCAACGGCGGCACCTCGGTAACGCCGCCTGTCGGCGGCAGTCCCGTTGTCGACGACATCAACGAGCTAGGCATCGGCGAGCTCTAAGTAACGCAACCGATCTGAAAGAGCCCGCCGCTAAGGCGGGCTCTTTCCCGTGCGGATAGCTCCACGTAACTCAGCCGGGCTACCTTGCTGGCACGATGCGACGCAGCGTGATCATCGTCGGGGGCGGCTACGCCGGGGTCGAGGTGGCGAAGCGCCTGGGCAGGGACGCCGACGTCACGATCATCTCCAACGAGAACTTCTTGACCTTCACGCCGATGTTGGCAGAGGTGGCCTTTGGGGACATCGAGCCTCGTCACATAACCGCGCCCCTGCGACAACTATGCCGCGACGCCACCGTCATCGTTGGCGACGTCGTGTCCGTTGACACCACGCACCGCTCGGTCGAGGTTCGGCTGGCGGTCAGCCGGAGAACCGAGAGGCTCACCGGAGACGTGCTGGTCCTGGCCTCGGGATCCGAGTCGGCAGACTTCGGTATATCGGGCGTGTTCGAGCACGCCATCCCCTTTAAGACCATTGCCGACGCCTTGCGTATCAGGCGCCGTGTTCTGTCGCTGCTCGAGTCGGCAGCGCATTCGGGGAAGGCGGCCGAGTCAACCGTGATCGTGGTCGGAGCCGGATACAGCGGCGCCGAGCTGGCTTCGGGAATGGCAGACTTCCTGGGCGAGGTGATACCGCGCTACTACCCAACAGCGCCGCCCGGTCGGGTTGCGCTGATCGACGCTGTCGATCGACCGGTCCCCATGATGTCGAAGCGACTCGGTAGGGCAGCTACCAAGGCACTTCGTCGCCGCGGCGTCGGGCTTCTCTTGGGTCAGCGTGTTGCCGAGGTCAACGCCGGCAGCGTCATCCTCGAAGATGGAACCAAGGTCGAGGCGGCGACGACGGTGTGGGCGGCCGGGATAAAGCCAGGCAGCGCAACAGTCGGCCTCGAGGACGGCAAGCGTCTCTCCACCGACGGTTCGATGGCGATGGGCCCCGGTGTATACGCGCTCGGTGACGCGGCAGCGGTCCCCGACGGGCGCGGCGGAGTCTGCGCGCCAACGGCACAGGCCGCTATCGCCCAGGGCCGCTGGCTTGGCGACCACCTGCTGCCACTCCTAGACGGCGCGGAGGTCAAGCCGTTCCGCTACAAGACCAAGGGCCAGCTGGTCTCCCTCGGCCATCGCAATGCCGTCGGCACCGTTTTCGGCATCGGTGTCTCGCGGTGGCCGGCCTGGTTCATGTGGCGGTCCTACTACCTGTTCCGTTTGCCCACAGTGCTGCGCAAGATTCGCGTCGCCCTCGACTGGACGCTCGATCTGGTGTTTCCCCCAGACATCGCCGCAATCCCGAGCGGGGATCTCGGGCCCGACATGGGGGATTTGGCCGAGAGCTGATAGCGGCCAATCATCGACGCCATGCAGCTACATGTACTGGGAAGTTCGGGAACCTCACCGTCGGCCGGCAATCCGGCGTCGGGATACCTTATTACCTCGGGGTCGTCGGCGGTGTTGCTCGACGCCGGGCCCGGCGTCGCCATGGCGCTGCTGGGAGTGATGCCGCCACAAGAACTCGACGCCGTCTTTCTGAGCCATCGCCACCCAGATCACTGTTCGGACCTGTTCGCCATCTTCCACCACCTGGCCTACGGACCGGGGGCCGGTCGCGGTCCGCTGCCGGTGCTTTCGCCGGCCGATGTGTGGGGGGCGATGACGGCCTTTGTCGGTTCCTCAGATGCCTGGCGTGACGTTTTCGATTGGAGAGAGGCGGTCGCCAGGACACGAATCGGAGAGCTCGAACTGGAATTCGGTGCTTCCAGCCATTCTGTTCCGGCGTCCTGCGTTCGGGTCAGCGATGGCAAGACCAGCGTCACCTACTCCGGAGATACCGGCCCCGGCGGCGACCTCGCTGAGCTGGCCATGGGAACCGGAACCTTGCTCTGCGAGGCGACCTATCAGGATGCAACGGAGGCCGACTATCCGTTCCATCTGACTGCCCGCCAGGCGGGCGTGCTCGCCCGAGCCGGTGGCGTTGGACGCCTGATCCTGACGCACCTGCCCCCTACCCTCGACTCCGAGATTTCGATCGAAGAAGCGGCAAGCGAGTTCGAGGGAGAGACCCTCGTTGCGGCGCCGGGAATGGTGATACAGATATGAGGCGCACATGAGACAAGGCAGAGCTGTTGACGAACTGCGGCCCGTGAAGCTGATCCGCGGATACACAGAGATGACGCCGGGGTCGGTGCTGGTCGAGATGGGACGTACCCGGGTGCTGTGCACTGTGTCTGTAGAAGAAAGAGTGCCGCCGTGGCTCAAGGACACCGGGTCGGGCTGGGTCACCGCCGAATACTCCATGCTTCCGGGATCGTCTTCCGACCGCATCTCGCGCAAGTCGATCAGCGGCGGCAGGACGAAGGAGATCCAGCGCCTCATCGGTCGCTCCTTGCGGGCCGTCGTCGAAATGAAGGCCATGGGCGAGCTGTCGATGCTCATCGACTGCGATGTGCTTCAGGCCGATGGCGGCACCAGGACTGCTTCGATCACCGGCGCCTGGGTGGCATTACACGATGCGTTCGAACACGCCGTCGCCGCAGGACTGGCACCGACCAATGCCATAACCGACCACTGCGCCGCGGTCTCTGTTGGCATCAATGAAGGTGAGGTGCTGCTCGATCTCGACTATCCAGAAGACGGAGGGGCCGAGGTCGACTGCAACGTTGTCATGACCGGTTCCGGCGACCTCATCGAGGTGCAGGGAACCGCCGAGGGTGATCCGTTCTCGCGGGCCCAACTCGACACCCTCCTCGACTATGCGGCCGCAGGTATCTCCACTCTGGTGGCGGTCCAGAAGCAAGCCATCGCCGGGTGAGGGTGCGGCGCCTCGTTGTCGCCTCGCAGAACCCCGACAAGGTGCGCGAGGTTGAGGAGGTGTTGGCCTCACTGGCCTCACCGCCGGAGATCGTGCGCGGCCTCATCTGGGATGAGGTGGAGGAGACCGAGGACACGCTGGTCGGCAATGCGCTGCTCAAGGCGCGCGCCGTGGTGCTGGCCACCGGGCTCCCGGCGCTGAGCGACGACACCGGGCTCGAGGTCGACGCACTCGACGGAGCCCCCGGCGTCAAGACCGCCCGCTACGCCGGTGAGCCGTCTTCGTACGAAGACAACATCGCCAAGGTGCTTTCCGAGTTGCAGGGAGTTGTCGACCGCTCTGCTCGGTTTCGCACCGTGGTGGCGCTTGTCACACCCGACGGGGAAGAGATCACCGCCGAGGGGGTACTCGAGGGAGCGATCGGATTGGAGCCACGAGGGGATGGGGGATTCGGGTACGACCCGATCTTCGTTGTCGACCACCGCACGCTGGCCGAGATCGTTCCGGAGGAGAAACACGCCATCTCCCATCGTGGGCAGGCGCTGCGGTCCCTGGTGGAGATGCTGGGGGCGTAGGGCGCCACACACGCAGCACCGAGGTGCCGCGTGTGTTGAGTGCGGGCGGAGGGACTCGAACCCCCAATGGGCCGAAGCCCACCAGATCCTAAGTCTGGCGCCTGTGCCAATTCGGCTACGCCCGCGCCGTGGGTCGCGTGGGATTCGAACCCACAACCTACTGATTAAGAGTCAGTTGCTCTGCCAGGTTGAGCTAGCGACCCACCGGAGAGATTAGCGTCGGACTGCTCGCGTTCTGAGAGAGCCAATCGATCCACGACATGGCCGTAACGAATGAGTCGGCGCTTCTGCGCAATCGCACTCGGCATACGCCGTGGGGAAGGGTGTTCTTGCGATGGCCGGTACCCCGTGGCTTGATGAAGGTCTTGTGGTAGTCCGGGCTATGCAGGCCGACCGCCTCGGTCCAATATCGCCGTGCTGCCATCTCGTCATTCCCTTCATGGAGGTGAAGCGCCAGAACGAACTCCGGACTCGGAGCCAGATAGCGGTGTACCCATCTGATGAATAGACGAAGGAGTGACGGATCGGCGTTCGACATTTCGAGACAACGAGGCGTCTTGGATCCCTCGGCCCAATACAGGGAAACGCCTGCGATCCACAAGGGCTCTTGCAGCAACCTTGGCACCTCACGGCGCGCTAGAAGCTGCAGTCGAGCCACCTCCAGGCGTCGTCGCCACTGCGTGTCCCTTGGAAGACCCGCCGCACCCTGCGTCCGGTTCTTGAGGCGCTCGACCTGGGCATCGGAGAGCCGAATGTCGCGACACCAGTTGGAGAGTGTTCCCTTCGGGACCGGGATGAGCAACCGGATCTCGCTGTAACTGAGGCCCCTGAGACGCAAGGCTCGGCCGAGTTCCGAGCGCTCCCATCGATGGAGGTTCTCCCAATCCCGTGCCTGACGCAACAGCGCGTCGCTGATCGGAGGCTTCATGGTGCGAAAGTACGTCTTCGGTGTGACGTGAATAGCTGGCACAATGGCGGTTCGGGCTGTGGCGCAGCTTGGTAGCGCACTGCGTTTGGGACGCAGGGGTCGCCGGTTCGAATCCGGCCAGCCCGACTCACTTTGGAGGGACGCTCCCTCGTTCCAGTCGCACGTCGGGAATACAATTGCTT
>JAZFSG010000030.1:0-5646 GCA_036446035.1 Acidimicrobiia bacterium
GTCCCAAAGTCTGGTTCTGGCTATGCCGGCAACGCGTCGCGTCCCGCCGCAAGCGCTTTCGGACCGAGGTTGGCAGGTGCGGTGACTGTCCTCTGCAGCAGCGGTGGAATTTGAACCCGCGACCTTCGGGTTATGAGCCCGACGAGCTACCAGACAAGGGCATCACGCATTCGCCACCAGGCTGTTCGCCCAGAGTCCCGACCTCGCCCGTTAGGTTGACCGAACGTATGAACTTGCCGAGCCATTGTCGGTTGCAGCCGTGAGCCGGGTCGCCGTGCTCGGCACGGGACTCATCGGGTCGTCCATAGCTCTCAGCATGTCGCAGATCGGCTGGGACACCGTCGGCTGGGATCCCGCTCCCGAAGTCGTCGCCACCGTCGCCGAGCTCGGATCGTTCGACATCTTGGTGACAAACCCCGCTGAAGCAGTAGTAGATGTTGACCTCGTCGTGTTGGCCTGCCCGCCTTCGGCAGTCCCAGCATTGCTGACCGCTATCGAGACGCCGGCACTGGTTACCGAGGTTGCCGGCGTGAAGGCGGGCATCGCCGAGGCAGGCCACCGACTCGACCACTTCGTTTCCAGCCACCCCATGGCAGGACGCGAGGTCTCCGGCCCGCGTGCTGCCTCTCCCTCGTTGTTCCGCGGCGCAGCATGGGTGTTGATAACGGACGGCGCCCATGCAGAAGATCTCGATCAGCTGGGGTCCATCGTCTCCAGCCTCGGGGCCGTGCCGGTACAGATGACTGTGGCCGAGCACGATGACGCAGTTGCCCTCATAAGCCACCTCCCCCAAGTGCTGGCGGCGGCGCTCATGGGTGAGGCGACAGAGCATCCGGCCGGCTTCGGGCTGGCCTCGGGTTCGTTCCGTGACCTGACCAGGGTTGCCGCCTCGAGCCCCGAGCTATGGGCCGAGCTGCTGGTCAAGAACGGAGAGCCACTGGCAGCGGTGATCGAGGCCTATGCAGCTCGACTGCACCGGTGGGTAGCTGCTGTACGCAATGGCCGTTCCGAAGAGGTCCGACAAGCGTTGACGACGGCCAGCAAGATCCGACAAAGCATGGCCCCTCCGGCGGCAACGGTCGAAGTGGCGCTAGCGGACCAGCCGGGGGAGCTGGCCAAGGTCGGCCGTGCTCTCGAACGCAGCAAGGTGGATGTTCGAGATCTTCAGTTGCGCCATGCCACCTACGGCGGAGGGGGCATCCTCACGATCTCGGTCCGCCCCGACGAAGCTGAAACGCTCCGAAGCGCACTCGTAGATGAAGGGCTGCTGTTGGGCTAGAAGGGCCCGCGCAATTCTTGCTGGATCTCCGATGAGGGCTCCGACTTCGCGCAGAGCCGGATGCCGGCGTTCGCCGGCGTGCTCATCGAAGGCGAGGTTCGTTCCATTCTCGACCTCTTCAAGTCAACGTGGGGCCCTCAGGAACGGGATGTGCAGTGGGGGGCCACCCAGCGCGACGCGACAAGCTAATCCTTCGCCGGCTAGCAAAGCGGAGGAAGATGACGTGGTCGGGTTGTCGGCGTCGGCCGGCCGGACGACATCCATGCCAGCGCACCCGGGCCCCGAAGACCCAGGCTTCTATTTGTAGCGGGGGCGGGATTTGAACCCGCGACCTTCGGGTTATGAGCCCGACGAGCTACCAGACTGCTCCACCCCGCGGTGTAGCGGCATTGTACGGCAGCTCCGTCTCTCCCAACAAGAGGTCGCGCCGACGCGTCGGTGCCTAGGCCTCCTTGGTGGCAACCAGCACGCCGCCCATGCGGGCAGTGGCGTCGATGTGCAGCTTGGGCGCGTCCTCGGGCAGGTCTTCCAGAGGTGTCACCTTTACCTCGACACCGCCGGCCGTAGCCGTCTCGTCTACGTCTACAGCCCAGCCTTCGGGAACGATCGCCTGCACTCCGCCCATCGTCGCCTTTAGCTCCAGCGTGGCCCCTTCTGAGTCGATGGTGGCGTCTCGTAGGTCGAGTTCAACACCCCCGAGCGAAGCGATCACGGTCCCGGACTTGAGATGATCGGCGTGGCTGCGGAACTGCTTTCCGCCAAATACTGCGGCCACCTGGAAATCGTCGCTGTCCTCATCACCCCTCGTCAGCTTGCGCGAGACGATCGTGCCAACGATGGCTCCGATGATTTGGATGGCAATGATCCCCAGCATTACTCGAAACAGTTTGCGGCGCATAGTGCTCCTCCTTCACTGCGCTTCCGACAAGCGTAACTGGTCGCTCGTGTTGAGACCCGGGCCGAAGGGCCCGATGCGCTGAGGCCCCGGAACTATTGCGTGATCCGCTCCACGCCGACGGCGATGTGCTCATCGAAGAGCTCGCCGACCCGGCGATAGCGGATGATCCCTCCACTATCGACGAAGTAGCTGGTCGGCAGCGCTACCACCTCGTAGCCAAAGGTGACATCGCCGTCGGGATCGAGGAGGATGGGGAAGTCGATATCGACCTCGAAGGCATCGAGGAAGGCGTTGATATGGTCCGGCGATTCTCCGAAGTTGACTCCGACGACCACCAGGTCATCGTTGTCGTCCATGACCAAGGCGAGAGCCGGCATCTCCCTGATGCAGGGTTCGCAGGTAGTCAGCCAGAAGTTGAGCACGAAGGGACGGCCTTCCAGTGCAGGCAGATCCACGTCGCCTCCCCCAAGGAGAGCCCCGTGGAAGTCCGGCGCCGCATCACCGGCTCCTAGCGCCTCCCTGGCACCCGCCGGGGCCGTCTCGAGTTCTGGGGTGGAGGTCGACTCGGGAGCCGACGAGTCAGAGCAGGCGCCCGCCGCCAGGAGAAGGACAGCCGTCACGATGAGGAGACGATTCACAACCGATGTCGCGTCGTTTGACGGCGATCAGTCTCCCGCTGTTCCACAGCACCACTCGCTGTCGAGCACTCCTAGCGCATCGAGGACGGCTCTCGATGACTCTCCCTCAACGGTGACGGCCAGGTTGGTGTCATAGCCGATGCCAACCGCCCTGTCGTCCGCCCATTTGACGAGCCGAACCTTCATAGCGCTGAGCTCCAAACGCTTCACCTCGACCCCTTGGCTGATGGCGTCCTCACCTACGGTGTCGACGTAAGTCAGCATCTGGCCCTGGCTGGGGAACTGGTACATCACCTGAGAGGTAACCCCGGGCTCGAGTTCGAACTCTTCCCACGGCAGGGCGATGGCGGGGGCCAGTAGCTCGGCGACATCGGCGCTTACCTCTGCAGGTTCCGCGACCGGCTCGGCTGCCACGACTGCCGGCGGCGGGGCCAGTCCGAGGGCTTCTGTATTGAGTCGCTCCAGCACGTCATCGGACCAACCGGTGCCGAGATAGCGGTGCTTCTCGCGACCGTCGGGCCCGATCACCACCATCAGTGCCGTGTGGTCGAACTGGGCGATACCGGCAACAGCGTCGGAGGGGTCGAACGAGACGCCGTAGTCGGCGGCGACGGCGTCGGTTTGCTCCGAGGTTCCGGTGAGCCACGACCATCCCTCGGCGCCGCCGGTGACCCGAGATGAGTGGTCCAACAGCGCCTGGGGCGTGTCACGTACCGGGTCGAAGGAGATGGTGATCATCTGGATCTCGTCACCGACGGCGTCTCCGAGCCCGCGGTGCACTTGGTTCATCTGGCCGGTGAGGAGTGGGCAGAAGGTGGTGCAGTTGGTGAATACCCAGTCGACGACCACCCACTTCCCTGCGAAGTCGCTGAGGCTGACCTCTTCTCCCTTCTGGTCGGTGAGGGTGAAGGCGGGGGCAACGCGATCGATGGGGCGATGAAGGAAGGGCGAACCGTCGGCGTCGAGGGTGGCTGCGGCGAACTCTGCTGAAGCCTCCGCTATCGCCGCCACCACATCGGGCTCGTCAGCCGCGTCGGCGCCGGAGCATGCCGCGGTGAGGATGAGGAGGGCGGCGAAGACCGCGAGGCTGCGAGTCGGCCGGGTCGTGAGGTGCCCCTGTGGAAGTCGTGTGCGGTGGTGCACTCTGATAGCAGAAGTCTAGGCCCTGCTGCTTTCTTGCGCTCGATGCTCGCTGAGGAGGAGCGAACAGACGTCGTTGGAGGTTCGGTTCCCGGGTCCGCTAGCCGCCGGCGATGGCGTCGACCGCTATGGGATCCTCGATGAGCTCGGCGAGCTTCTCCAGGGCCTGGTCGATGAGAGCCTGCGCCTCTTCCACCTTCTCCTGATAGGTGCCGAGATCGCCGGCACGCAGCGCGGCGTCGGCTTCCACGAACAACGCCTGGGCTTGCTGCAGGGCTTCGGTCACGTCGGCCGGGAGCTCGGTTGGTGTCTCTCCCCCGTCTGGCGGCGGCGTGACAGTGCCCCCGGTGCCGTCGCCGAACACTGCGACCAGCGCTTCCTCCAGGCTGTCTCTCATCTGTGGCTTGTTCTGCTGGTAGACAACGACGACCTTCTTGAACTCGGGAAGGGCGTTTTCCTCGCTCTGCAGGTAGACGGGCATCACGTAGAGGATCGAATCTTCGACAGGCACGATCAGCATGTTGCCCAGGATGAGGCTCGAACCCTCCTGGTTGAAGAGGGTGAAGTCGGGAGCGATGTCGGGATCCTGCTGGATGCGGGCGCCAACCTGACCGGGGCCGTCGATGAAGCTATCGCGTGGCAGCTGGAAGTCGACGAGCTCTCCGTAGCCCTGGGGACCGCTCTTGGCGACCATGAACGACACCATGTTCGGCTTGGACGCCGGCGTAAACGGCTGCATCAAGACGTAGGACAGGTCCGCTTCGCCGGGGAGCTTCATCAGCAGGTAGTACGGCACCATCGGCGTGTAGAGGTCGCCATCGTCGTCGCGGAATCGGGCTCGCAGGTCCTCGCGCACCACGACAGCCTCGCTTGCCGCCTCCAACAACGTTGGCGTCGACGGGTTGCCTGCGGTCGAGGGGTCCTTGGCGATCTGCCACGGATCCGAGTCGTTGAAGAAGGTGCGGGGGTCGGTGACGTGGTACGAGGTGTACATATCGGTCTGCACCCGGAACAGGTCCTCGGGGTAACGGAGGTGACTGCGGATGTTGTCGGGCATGTCGGCGCCGTCGGTGAAGAGGTCGGGGAAGATTCCCGAGTAGGCCCTCACGATGGGGTCATCTTCGTCGACGATGTAGAAGTCCATCGTGCCGTCCGTCGTGTCGACGACGGCCTTCACCGAGTTCCTGATGTAGTTGAGGTCGTTGGGAACCGACCCGCTGAGACGATTGAGGCGACCAGTGAATGCCGGCGTCGAGTACGGGTAGCGATTGGTCGTCGTGTACATGTCAACCACCCAAAACAGGCGGCCCTCGGATACCACCAGGTATGGATCAGCGTCTGATTGCAAGAAGGGCGCAACCCGCTCGACACGCTCGGCGACGTTGCGCACCATCAACACCCTGGTGTCGCTGGTCAACTGGCCGGAGATGAGGGTGTTGAGATCGAGGAATCGTAAGGCGAATGCCGTTCGTCTGAAGATGCTCCCCAGCTCGATGCCGCCCGCACCCTCATAGGTGGTGTATTCGACGGCTTCCTCGCCAGTGCCGATCGGGAAATCGACCTCCTGCTCTTTGGTACCAACGAAGACGAAGCTGTCCTTATTGAAACCCTCACCGAAGTAGATGCGGGACTGCTCGAGGGCGACCACCGGGTCAAGCGACTGGGGCGGGATGTCTTTGACGAGGAAATCG
>JAZFSG010000031.1:0-8558 GCA_036446035.1 Acidimicrobiia bacterium
CCTCTCCGATAATGCTTCGAGGGCCAAGTGATCCTTCTTTTACATCTATCCTTGCCGTCTTGTGTATATCGCAATCTTCTCCAATTTCAAACGCCATTGGCCTTCTCCACACTTCTATCGTCATGAACCGGCGGAGGGATGGCCGAGTGGACGAAGGCGGCAGTCTTGAAAACTGCTGGGCCGCGTTAGTGGTCCCGTGGGTTCGAATCCCACTCCCTCCGCGCAATATGGAACGTGGGACTGGAATGGAGTAAGGCTCGATCTGTCGGTCGTGTGACCGCCTGCGGCGGGAGGCTCACTCCCTCTCGAGTCCTACTCGGACTCGAACCGGTCGTTCGAAGGAGCCGAGCTTCGCTCGGCTCCCCCTGTCTGGTTCGAATCCCACTCCCTCCGCGCGTCGCCATGCAAGTATCGTGGCGACTTGGAGAGGTGGCCGAGCGGACGAAGGCGCTCGCCTGCTAAGCGAGTAAGGGGTTTTTAGCCCCTTCGAGGGTTCAAATCCCTCCCTCTCCGCCATTGGAACCCGCCTCGCCGCGCCCGCGAGAGCGCCTCCGAGAAGGCGGGGCTTCGGCCGAGCGAACGGACCTCCCGGCTAGTTGTCCTGAGACAGCCTGTAGGCACCTATCGCCAGCAGTGCCGCACCTACGTACAGCGCCAGCTGGTAGGGCATAGAGCCGCCCTCGAAGAGGTAGTCGCCGTCGATGGCGTCGATGATCTCACGAATGCCGAGGGCTGCTCCGGAGTAGCCGAGCACCATCATCGTCCAGCGGAACGGAATCGGCATCGACTTGCCTGCGATCCGGTGGAAGTAGATGGCGGCCAGCACACCCAGTGCCAAGATCCAGATCGTATAGCTGATCGAATACTCGTCAACGAAGACGTCCCCAATCAGGTCGGCCAACACAAGGATGAGGAGTGCTCCCACGCCCATCAGTTGCTCGCCTACTACTAGGTCCCCTAATCCCGTCTTCTGCGCCGCTGCTGAGTCGCCGGTGCCGGCGTCGCCTGTACTCATCCTCATCCCCTTTGTCGTTGGTGGGGCAACCCTAATCGCGGAGAACGGGACCAAACCCGGCTGCGGTCGAGCGGTCGCCAAACACCCAGGGAGCCGGGGACTCGCTCGATGGGAGATGGAATTGTGCTATCCGCCGTTCACGAACTCGGCGCACTCGACTTCGCCGTATGCGCTCAGTCGGTCGGCGGCATCGTTGAACTCGTCGGTATCGATCGAGTCGGCCAGGTCTCCGAACGCCTGCTGCTGATCCTCAGTCAAGGTGGCGAGAGACGTCGGATCAGTGAGGTCAACACCGAGCTCCGCGAGTCCGTCCACATACGCCTGTGCCCCGGCGATGAGCAGTGCCGCGTCAGCCTGGAGGTCACCCGGCAGATCGCTGATCGCATCGAGGTTGATGTCGGGAGCGTCGCCACCGAGGAAGACACCTGAGAAGCTCAGGAACACGTTGGCGAGAGCCTGGCAATCGTCGCTGAGGCCGGGGATGTTGCCGACGGTCAATGGCGGCAGGGTGCCACCGCTGGTTGCCGGCGGAGCTGTATCACCGCCCGTTGCTGCGGTGGTGTCGCCGCTCGCGCTGGTGTCGGACGGCGATGTGTCGCCGGCCGGCGCAGCAGTCGGGTCATCGGTAGCTGTTGTCCCACTATCGCCGCAGGCCGCGGCGACGAGAACGAATACGGCAACGATGGCCAAGAAACGAACCTTCAACATGGTTTCCCCTATTGCGATTGCTGATTATGGCGCGTTCAGAACTGGAGGGCGGCCGCGGCCCAATGGAACCCGGCACCGAAGGCCGTCAGCATCACCAGGTCGCCTGGGTGGATCCTCCCCAGCTCACGGGCCTCCCATAGCGCCAGCGGCACCGATGCCGACCCCGTGTTGCCGTAGCGATCAACGTTGACGTAGACCTTGGACTCGTCGATTCCGAGGTGGTTGCCAACGGCGTCGATGATCCTGCGGTTGGCCTGGTGAGGGACAACAAGAGCAACATCGTCGACGGTCTTGCCGATGCGCTCCAAGACCTCTGAGGTGATGCCGCTCATTCTGCGCACCGCCTGCTTGAACACCTCGCGGCCGTTCATCGTGAGTTGGTTATAGGAGCCGCTGGCAACGGCCTCTGCGTTGAACGGATTGCGCGTGCCACCAGTGTCGAGCGTCAGGATCTCGGCCATGCTGCCATCGGTGCCTGTAGCGACATCGAGGATGGTGGCTTTGCCACCCTCCGTTCCCATCACGACGGCCCCGGCGCCGTCTCCGAACAAGACGCTGGTGGCGCGGTCCTCCCAGGAGATGAGGCGCGAGATCAGCTCCACCCCGACGACCAGCATCGTCTTGGGCTCGAAGGCGATCCGCGATCTGGCGACGTCAACGGCTTGCACGAAGCCGGCGCAGCCGCTACCGCCGAGGTCGTACGTTGGCACCTCCCGACAACCCAGTCGGTGCTGCAGTAAGGAAGCGGTGTCCGGCGTGTAGACCTCGGGCGTGTCTGTGGCGACCACGATCTCATCGATGTCACCAGCGGAGATTCCGGCGTCTGCCATTGCCTTGGTTGCAGCCTCGGCGGCTAGGTCGAGCGTGGCCTCGTCGTCGGCTGCGAAGCGCCGTTCCTTGATGCCGGTACGGGTGGTGATCCACTCGTCGGTGGTGTCGACCAGCTTCGACCAGTCGTCATTGGTCATTACCCGTTCCGGGACGTATCCGCCGAAGCCAAGGATCGCTGTCACTGGTGCCTCCGAGGCCGAGGCTACATAGATCAGCTGATGGTCAGGTCGTGTTTAGGGCGTGGAGCCAAGGCTGCGGGATCTGAACCGTCGGTGTACTCGGCCCAGGTCAGCGGCGAGTACTCCGTTTGCTGTTCGACCATCGTGATGCACCCAGGTACGGGGCACACCAGGTGGCACAAGTTGCATCCAACGCAGTCATCCTCCTTGATCCACACCCGGGTGCGGCCGTCCTCGGATGGCTCGGCGCCGATTGCCTGGTGAGCGCCGTCGTTGCAGGCGATGTAGCACAGGGCACACCCGATACAAGTGGACTGATCGACGTTGGCCTTGATGATGTAATTGAGGTCGAGGTGCTGCCAGTCCGTGATGCGATCGACGCTGAGGCCTCGCAACTCGTTGACGCTCGCCATCCCTAGGTGGTCGAGGTAGTTGCTGAGGCCGTCGATCATGCCCTCTACCAGCCGGAACCCGTAGTGCATCACTCCTGTCGCCACCTGGATGGTGGTGGCCCCGAGCAAGATGTATTCGGCAGCGTCGCGCCACGTTGTGATGCCGCCGATGCCGCTGATGGGGAGACCCTTGGTTTCGGGGTCTGCGGCGATGGAGTACACCATGTTGAGAGCGATGGGCTTCACTGCCGGACCGCAGTAGCCGCCGTGGCTGGAGAGGTTGCCAACCGACGGCCGCGGCGTGAACGTGTCGAGATCAACGCTGGTGACGCTGTTGATCGTGTTGATCAGGCTCACCGCGTCGGCGCCACCCTTGCGGGCCGCTCGGGAGGCCATGCGGATGTCGGTGATGTTGGGCGTCAGCTTCACGAAGACCGGCGTCGTCGCCACTTCCTTGGCCCATTCGGTGATCTGTGCGCAGTACTCCGGCACCTGCCCTATGGCGGCTCCCATGCCTCGCTCGGACATGCCGTGAGGACAGCCGAAGTTGAGCTCGATGCCGTCGGCGCCCGCATCCTCCGTCTGCTTGATGATCTCGTGCCACGCCTCGCGCTTCGACTCGACCATGAGGCTCACGACGACGGCGTGCTTGGGATAGCGCTTCTTGACGGCCGCGACTTCTTTGAGGTTGACGTCGAGCGGGCGATCTGTGATGAGCTCGATGTTGTTGAGACCCATCATGCGTTGGCCCTCCCAGTCGACCGAGCTGTAGCGCGACCAGGTGTTCTCGATGGGCTCGCCGAGTGTCTTCCACACCGCGCCTCCCCAGCCGGCGTCGAATGCTCTTGCGATCTGATCCCCGGTGTTCGTTGGTGGCGCCGACGCCAGCCAGAACGGGTTCGGTGACTCGATCCCGGCCATGTTCACTGATAGGTCGGCCATGCGTCTACCTCCCGGTGTTGCTTCGCAGGTTCGTGTCGATGTCGTCGGCAGCCGCCTTGCCGTGAGCCACCGCGTTGACGACCTCCTGGCCGCCGTTGACGCAGTCTCCGCCGGCCCACACGTTGGGGGTGGCGGTGCGGAAGTTCTCGTTCACCACGACGCGCCCTCCCGCCTCCAACTCGAGGTCGGGGACCTGCCCGAGGAAACCGCGTCGCTTCGCCTGCCCCGTTGCTCGGAACACCCGCGTGACATCAATCGAGAAGTCGGAACCCTCAACTAGCGCGGGGCTGCCATCGCGCATCTCTGTGCGTTGGCAGAGAAGGGCGGTGACGGCGTCTGTCCCCTCGATGGCAACCGGCGCCGACCAAAAGAGGAACTCGACGCCTTCCGACTTGGCCTTCTCGATCTCGTGGTCGTATGCCCTCATCTGGCCACGACCCCGCCGATAGACGAGGAACACCTTGTCGGCGCCGAGCCTGGCGGACTGGGTGACGGCATCTATGGACGTGTTGCCGCCGCCTATGACCGCAACGCGCTCGCCCTCGAGGGACATCTGGTCACGGGGCGATGCCTTGAGTCGGGCGATGAAGTTGAGGGCGTCCTCAGACCCGGCCAGCTCCTCACCGGGGATACCCAGCGCAGGGATATCACCGAGTCCGACGCCCAGGAACACGGCGTCGTAGGTGTCGAGCAGGTCGGCGACGGTCACGTCGCTTCCTACCGTGACCCCCGAGCGGACCTCGACGCCCAGCTGGGATATCCATGCGATTTCGGCGAGCGAGGTCGCCTGAGTCATCTTGTAGTCGGCAACCCCATGGGTGTTGAGGCCGCCCGGAGTCTCGGCAGCATCGAGGATGACGACCTCGTGCCCGAGCTGTGCCAGCTCGGCGGCGCAGCTCAGGCCCGCCGGTCCCGCACCAACGATGCCAACACGGTGGCCGCTGGGCTCACCTCTGGTGAAGACCTGGTGGCCACCGAGCACGATGGGATCCGTCGAGTACGCCTGCAGCCGCCCGATCTCTATAGGTCGGGCGTGGAGGTCGTTGAGAACACAGGCACCCTCGCACAGCACTTCGGTCGGACACACTCGGGCGCACGAGGATCCCAGGATGTTGGCACTGAGGATGGTGCGGGCCGATCCGAGGTCGTCACCCGTTGCGATCCGCTTGATGAACCCCGGTACGTCGATGGAGGTCGGACATGCTCGCGTGCATGGTGCGTCCCAGCACATCAAGCAGCGGTTGGCCTCGGCCAGAGCCTCCTGGCGGGGCAGAGTCGGCGGCGGTTCTAGACCAGTGAAATCGAGCGTCATGCGACAGCCTTGCCGTCACAGGACCCTGGGCACCACGGCCAAAAGACCCCAATCTGAGCGCTAGCGCTGATGCGTCACCCAGTCGTCGACGAGGCGCCCCAGCACGGGCAGGGTCAGGGGTCCCGACCCCAGAACGACGTCGTGGAACGCCTTGATGTCGAAGCTGTCGCCAAGGCGCTGTTCGGCATCGGCGCGCAAGCGGTCGATCTCTAGGCGGCCCGCCATGTAGGACAGCGCCTGACCGAAGTAGCCGATGTAGCGGTCGACCTCGTTCTCGATGTTGGTGGGCTGTTGGGGCGAGTGTGCGGCCAGGTAGTCGATAGCTTGCTGACGGCTCCAGCCCATGGCGTGCATCCCGGTGTCGACCACCAGCCTGCCGGCCCGCCACGAGTCGAACGACAGCATGCCCATGCGGGCCAGGTCATTCGAATACAGGCCCATCTCGTCGGCGAGGCGCTCGGTGTACAGACCCCACCCCTCGACATAGGCGTGAAGTAGCCCGAATTTGCGGAACTCAGGAAGCCCCTCGATCTCCTGGGCGATGGCAATCTGGAAGTGGTGGCCGGGCACGCCTTCGTGGAAAGCCAGCGCTTCGGATTCGTAGCGGGTGACATTGCCCGGCTCGGCAGAATTGATGTAGAAGGCCCCGGGACGCGACCCGTCACCTGCGGGCGGCATGTAGTAGGCGAGCGGCGCTTCCTTGGCCTCCAGCTCGGGGATGGCCTTGACGACGCATTGTTGGCGGGGGAGAACTCCGAACCACTCGGGGGCGGCCGCCTCCGCGTCCGAGACTGCTCGCTCGGCGTCGGCCACAACCACCGCTGAGTCGGAGTACCTGAGCTCGGGGTCGTCGCGCAGTCGGGAGTAGATCTCGTCAAGATCGCTGGTGCCGAGGGCCGCGGCGCCGAGCTCGCGGTATTCGTCCTCGAGTGCCGCGATCAGGTCGAGACCGATCTGGTGGATCTCCTCGGGCTCGCGCTCGAGCGATGTGTACTTGGCGACGGCCTTGCGGTAGAGCTCAGCACCGCCGGGGATGAACCCGATGCCGGGGTTCTCGTCGCTGCGCGCCGCCGGCGCCACAACGTCTCGAACCACATCGCGATAGTGCTCGAGAGCCGGCCTGACGACGCTGGCAACGTTGTCGGCGAGCCCCTGACGCCACTCGGCCTCCTCTTGATCCGAGAACGCCTGTGGCGCCATCGGCATGGTGAACGGATCCTGCTCGAGAGGGCTGGCCAGGTATCGGTCGAGCTGGGCCAACGACTTCTCGACGAGCTTGGCCGGCGGGGTCCGGCCATTGGCGACGCCCTGACGATGGCGCTCGGCCAACTGATCGAAGAAGGTGCCGAGCTTGGTCCAGCGCTCAGCGATGTCGTGTGCGTGCTGGGGCTCGGTGATAGAGGCCTGCGGGGCGTATGCGGGTAGCAACACATGTGGGCCCAGCATGGGGTCGACAAGGAACTCGGCCGTTCGGCCTTCGAGGTCGAGGAGAGCTCCTTCGGCCTCGTGCACGAGGAGTTGCAGTGTGATGCGGTCCTGCGAATCGAGACCATCGGTCGGAAAAGCGGTGGCCTCGTCGACCAGCGATCGAAGGGCCAAGATGTTGCGGTCCTCGGTCTCGAGACTGACGTCTTCCATTTCTGAGTCGAACCGATGATCGCCATAGAGATTGGCACCAGTGGGCATCACTGAGAGGTTGGTCTCCCAGAAGCGATCTGCGAGGTCGGCGACTTGGGGGTTCATGAGAGCTCCTGGGGGGACGAGGGCGTTTAGAAGCTAGAAGTTATCCGCCGCAGGCGGCCTCGCAGCCGACTATTGGTCATCGCTCTTCAGCTCACCCGCCGGAAGAGATGAGCGAAGGGCGACTCCGCGTCGGCCACGAATTGTCCGGTCGGCGCCCCGAAACAGGACGGTCCGGCCTAGCGTGGTCAATATGGATCGTTACCCCGCGGATCAACTAGAACGCGACCTGAAAGCCGCCGCAACGATGTATCGGCAGTGGCTCGAGAACCAGGACGAGTGGGAGGGCTTCGACGACGACGAACGGCGTAGCCGGCTACGCAAGCTGGCCGGTGAGGTCGCTGAGGTGGTCCAGGAGCTGACGGAGGCCCTAGAGCCTGAGAGCGAAGATGAGTTCGGTGGGAAGGTGGAGACAGTGGAGGGCGCCATCTTCGAGACGTTCGCGTACTTCGAGGGAGGCCAGTTCGTTGTCGCGGACGACGATGACGAAGAGTGGGTTGTGAATCTCGCTGATGTCAGCAGGCATAAGAGAAATCCAGGAATCCTGTTCCCGGACAACGACGGATCAAATGTGCGGTTCATTCCCAGCGACCCCGAAGCCTTCTATGAGGCGCTGGAGGCGCGGAAGGGTTGAAGGGCTACAGGCAACGCGACGAAGCCCCCGCAGCAAAGGGGGGCTTCTCGCACGCCCGGAGGGATTCGAACCCCCGGCCTCCTGATCCGTAGTCAGGCGCTCTATCCGGACTGAGCTACGGGCGCTTGAAGGCCGAAAGGTAGTGCTCAACGGTTGACGGCGGAACCCGTCAGCTAGCCTCTGGCCGCGATGTCAACACCCGAAGCAGACAAAGACCTGGTCATCGATGAGTTCGGAGAGAAGCTCGCTGCCTTCCAGGAGCGCTGCGCAAGAGCGACACCAAAGCCGCCGACGGCCTGCTGAACAGCCTTGGTGCCCAGGACGACGTCGACCGCGACATCGTCCTCGAGCTTGGGGGCAAGGCGACCTCTCGCCTATCCCAAGAAGTTCGACGAGGCCCACCGACTGGCGGTGCGGGCGCTCGAGGTGCTCGACCGCAACGGCTCGCGCGGCGTCAAGATCAAGGGGGCGGGACCACTCAACCCGGTCGCCGCCTTCCTGGTGCAGCAGGTCGCCACCTTCATCGTGCGATCCCTCCAGGACAAGGTCGCTACCGACATGCGCAACCTCTACGCCAGGCGCGAGGCCAACGCTGAAAGAAATTCCGAAGAGCGGCGCATGCTGACCCTGGCCCGCTACCACATGGACAAGCTGCTTCCCGGCTTCAAGCGCAACGCGCTCGGGGTTCCGCTCTTCGTCGTCGGCGGGGCCATCTTCTCGACCGTCCTGAGCTTCCTGCAGCGTGCTGCCGCCAGCGCACTCGACGGTCTTTGGGGCAAGATCGCCGCCTCGGTGCTCATTGGGC
>JAZFSG010000032.1:0-3829 GCA_036446035.1 Acidimicrobiia bacterium
CCAGGCTGCTCGATGGCGTCGAACTCGATGACGGTCACGCGGCAGCGCTGTCCGCCAAGTTGATCGACACTTCGGGCGGAGAGGCCCTCGTTGAGGTGGTGATGGGTGAGGGCCGCAACAGAGAGGTGCGTCGCCTCATGGCGGCGATCGGTCACCCCGTTGTGGCTCTTGTCCGCACGGCGATCGGCTCGGTGCGTGATCAGCGCCTGGAGCCCGGCTCGTGGCGTGAACTTAACCTGACGGAAGTGCGCAGTCTCTACGGCTCGGCCGACAACGGCGATGAACACGCCATCGATGTTGTCGCCGTCGACGGTCCCGGCGGCGTCGGCAAGACGACCATCTCGGGTGCCCTGGCAGCCGCCACGGGGCGCGCCCATCTCGACACCGGGGCCATGTACCGCGCGGCCACCCTGGCGGTGCTCGAAGCCGGAATCGACCCCGCAGACGATGTCGGCGTGATCTCGGTGGTCACCGCGGCAGACATTGGCTACGAGGATGGGAGGACGTTCCTTGACGGACGCGACGTTACGGCGCCCATCCGATCGCGTGAGGTCGACGCCGCGGTCTCCGCGGTGTCCGCGATGCCGCAGGTGAGGAGCCGACTCGTAGAGCTACAGCGATCGTGGGTGGAGCGGCATGGTCCCTCGGTGGCCGAGGGGCGGGACATGGGGACGGTGGTCTTCGCCAAAAGCAAGCGCAAGGTCTTCCTGACCGCCGACCCTTCGGTGAGGGCAGCCAGGCGGTCTGGTGATGCTCCCGATCGTCCTGTGGATGACATAGCCGGTGATCTGAAGCGTCGCGACAAGTTCGATTCCTCACGGGCCATTTCGCCGCTGCGCCCAGCCCAGGATGCCGCTGTCATTGACACGACAGATCTGAGCGAGGACGAGGTCCTGGCGGCAGTGCTGCAGGCCGTCGGGCTAGAGAGCTGAGCTCGTGCCGAGGAGGTCGAGGGCAGCGGTTGCCGTCCACTCTCGATCCGAGTCAAGCGGTCCGCCCTTGGCGGCGGGGGCACCGTAACCGGCTTCCACGACGGCTTGCAGCGCGGTGAGGAAGGCCCGCAGCGAAGGAGGCAGCGGGAAGTACTCGTCCTCTGTCGCGGTGCGAAGCTCCTCTACCCCATCTGACGGCCCTATTGCTTCGATAACGGCCCTGACGGCCTGGTCTGGAGCGGATGCTCCTGCGGTCACTCCGACAACGTCGGCCCCCTCGAGCCACCCTTCCTCGATGGCTCCAGGGCCGTCGACCCGGTAGGCCGGGGTCGCCGAGGCCTCAGCAACACGCACCAAGGCGTTGGTGTTGGACGATGTCGCCGAACCAACGACGAGGACAACGTCCGATCGCTCTGCGAGCACTTCGATCGCTTGCTGGCGGTTGGTGGTCGCGTAGCAGAGGTCGCTCTTGCGTGACGTCCACAGAGACGGGTAGCGGTCGCCCGCCTCGCCGAGAACGTCCTCCCACTCGTACATGCCGAGGGTCGTTTGGGCGACGAGGGCGACCTTCTCGGGGTCTGCAGGGTTGAAGACATCTAGGCCGTCGGCCGGGTCGACGAGCGTGACCGCGTCAGGGGCTTCTGCGACCGTACCCACGGCTTCGTCGTGTCCGTGGTGGCCTATGTAGATGATGTCATAACCCTCGTCGGCCTTGCGCTTGACCTCGTGATGAACCTTGGTGACAAGCGGGCACACGGCGTCAACGGTGACGGCTGCTCTCGAGGCCGCGGCTGCAACGACCTCGGGTCCGGAGCCGTGAGCGCTCAACATGACGGGTGCGCCCTCGGGTACGTCCTCGATGGCGTCGACGAAGATGACGCCGGCACGCTGGAACGCCTCGACGACAGAGGCGTTGTGGACGATCTCGTGGTAGCAATAGACGGGTGGCTCGAACACCCGCACCATCCAGGTGAGGGCTTTGATCGCCATCTCGACCCCTGCACAGAAGCCGCGCGGCGCCGCGAGGAGGACCGTTCGTGGCATGCGGCCATGGTAGGGACGGGGTAGTTGCCGTCTCCGATGGATTATCTGAGTAGGCGCGTCGCGGCCCCGAGTGTCACCAAAGCCCCAACTCCTAAACTGATGCCGTGTCCTACCCATCTGTCCTTGAAGTCGTCGCGGGCAGCCCCGCTGCCATCGCAGGCCTTGCCGTTGGCGATGAGCTCGTCGACATCAACGGTGTTCGTCCCGGTGATGTGATCGAATACCAGGTACTCGTTGACGAGGCCGACCCCGAGCTCACGATCCGGCGCGCCGGGGTGGAGAGGACGGTCGGCATCACCAAGACACATGGGGCACCGGTTGGCTTACGGTTGAGCTCCTCGATATTCGACAGGGTGCAGACGTGCGATAACCACTGTTCCTTCTGCTTCATCTACCAGCTGCCACCTGGGATGCGCCGGTCGCTCTACCTGAAGGATGACGACTATCGGCTCAGTTTTCTCTACGGCAACTTCACCACCTTGACCCGCTTCACAGAGCTCGACCTCGACCGCATCCGCACCGAGGGTCTCGGTCCGCTCTACGTCTCGATCCATGCCGCTGATCCCGAAGTCAGGGCGACGATGCTGCGTAACAGGCGTGGTGCGACCAGTCTTCGCTGGCTGCGGGCGCTCCTCGATGACGGCGTAACGGTGCATGGACAGGTGGTGCTGTGTCCCGGACTCAACAACGCCGATGTCCTGGAGCGCACCTGTGCCGAGATCGTCGCTTCCTACTCCGAACTGGCTTCGGTGGGAGTGGTGCCCCTGGGGTTGTCCAAGTTCAACACGGAAGAGAACCTGGTCGCCCACGACGCCGCTGCCGCCGCATCCGACCTTGACATCATCGAGACATGGCAAGAGATAGCCCTCGAGCGGCTCGGGAGGCGCCTGTTCTTTGCATCAGACGAGATGTACCTGACGGCCGGTCGTCCCTTCCCGGCGGTTGAAACCTACGAGGACTTCAGCCAACACGAGAACGGGATAGGCATGGCTCAGGCCTTCTACACCGAGATCGAGACGCTGGAAGCGGGCCAGGACCCAACGCTGCGACTCCCGACGGGGGAGTGGCGGTCGCTGCCTGCGGCGGTCGCCGAGGGCTATCGGGCACCGCGGGGCGGCGGCATGGCCGGCAGTCCAGGTGACGGACCGATCGTCGTCACCACCGGTGTGTACGGGGCCAGGGTGCTCGAGCCGGTGCTGGAGCGGTTGGCCGCTCTTGCCGGGGCAGAGCTCCGCCTGTTGCCGATCCGCAACGACTTCTTCGGAGGCAACGTTGCGGTGTCTGGGCTTGTCGTCGGTGAAGACCTCAAGGAGGCGCTGTCAGGCGATACTGGACCGGTCGCCCGCTACCTCGTGCCCGACATCGCCCTGTCCGGTGATCGTTTCCTCGACGAGATGACGATCGCCGAAGTGGCAGCCGCCGCCGGTGCCGAAGTTCGGGTAGTGGAGACGACCGCGGCCGGGCTGGTATCAGGGGCCGCAGCGTGAGCCGCCTTCCCGTTGTCGCCGTCGTCGGCCGACCCAACGTTGGCAAGTCGACGCTGGTCAACCGCATCATCGGATCGCGCGCCGCCGTCGTCGAGTCGCGGCCGGGGGTCACCCGCGATCGCAAGAACTACGCAGCAGAGTGGAACGGCAAGTCCTTCATCGTCGTCGACACGGGAGGCTGGGAGGTCGAGGGCGGAGAGTTGTCGGAAGGGATCCGCACCCAGGCCGAGGTCGCAGTTACCGCCGCCGACCTGGTCATCTTGGTTGCCGATGCAACGACCGTGCTCACAGACGACGACGTTGCGGTGGCGCGGCTAATACAGCGGTCGGGAGTGCCCCACTTGTTGGCCGCCAACAAGGTTGACG
>JAZFSG010000033.1:0-31431 GCA_036446035.1 Acidimicrobiia bacterium
TGAGTACCGACCGATCGATGTCTGCAGCGAGGTCGGCGGTTTCCAGGATGCCAACGACGCCGAACCACTCGTTTCCGAGCCACACCAGGGGATGACCGTCCAGGTCGGTGATGCCCAATCGCTCGGCGGCGACCGCTCCGAGTACCGCCGTCGGGTAGCTGGCTGATGCCTCGTTCAGCCAGGCCCCGTCGGCGAGCTCGACTCCGAGGGTCTCCAGTAGAGAGAGGTCGACCGCCTTCACCTGGATGCCGCCTGATTGAGACGAGGGGATCAGGTCTGAGCGGTAGACGTTGGCATCGACATCGGAGATGGCGGCAACGGCATCCACCGGGTTGATGCGACCGATCATCGGTGCGGCCGTCTCGGGGAGCTCGCCGCTACCGAGGCCGATACCGGTGCCTGCCTGTACGGTCACCAGGTTGGTGCCCAGCTTGTCGAGCTGGGCCAGGAGGTCTGACTTCGACGACTGGGAGAGACCGAGCACTCCAACGACCGCCGCGATGCCGATCATGATGCCGAGGGCCGACAAGGCGGCCCGCAACCGTCGGTTGCGCAGCCCGGCCGCCGAGGTGCGCATGAGGTCGCCCGTGCTGAGTCGGGCCGGTTTCAGCTTCACTGTCATCGGCTGTCGTACTCGATGTCGCCGTCGCGCATTCCCACCTGCCGCGGAAAGCCCTCGGCCATATCGCGGTTGTGGGTAATGACGACCATTGTGATGCCCTCGTCGTTGAGCTCGCCGAGTAGCGCCACGATCGAGTCCGAGGTCACGGAGTCCAGGTTTCCGGTCGGCTCGTCTGCAAGCACGATGGTTGGGCTGCCGACGACGGCGCGGGCGACCGCGACCCGCTGCATCTCGCCGCCCGAGAGCTTCGACGCCAGGTGATGGCTACGGTGCCCGAGGCCGACGCGATCCAGTGCCTCGGTCGCCAGCCGCCGCCGCTCCGCCGCTCCGACCCCCGTGTACAACAGGCCATCGGCGACGTTCTCGAGGGCGGACTCGCCATTGAGAAGATGGAACGATTGGAACACGAAGCCGATGTGTCCCGCCCGCAGCGCCGAAAGCTGGCGATCGTTCAGTGCGCTAACGGTGTGACCATCGACAATGACCTCGCCCGTCGTCGGTCGATCGAGCGTCCCCATGATGTGGAGGAGGGTGGACTTGCCAGATCCCGACGGCCCGACGACGGCCAGTAGCTCACCGCCGGCGACGTCGAGGTCGACCCCGCGTAGGGCATGCACCGGGGTGGCGCCGCTGTAGGTCTTGCGAACGCCGCGCAGTGAGAGGACGCTATCGACGGGCCGATCGTCGGCAACATCGGGGGCGGTCATCGTCATGGAACGACAACTCGATCGCCGGGCTGGATCGCTCCTTCCGTGATCTCTACGAGGCCCGAGCTGTAGAGCCCAGGCTCTACAGCCACGTACTGAGTACCGGAGGCGGTTTCGACCTCGACGGCATAGCCACCCTCGGCGAGGGCCACCAGAGCAGTGACGGGAACGGTGACCGCCCCCAGCCGAGAGTCCGTGATGACCTCGACCTCGACCGGGGCCTCATCGAGGCCTGCTGCGGCCGCTGGGTCATCGAGCGTGATGGTGATCTCGAAGGTCGCATCCCCGCCCTGTACTTGAGTTGCGACGGTGCCGACCGAGGTGACGGTCGCTGGGGTTCGCGTGTTTCCGGGCAGCACAACGGTCACGACGTCGCCCTCGGCGAGGGTGCCCTGATCAGCAGCCGGCAGTGCCACCGTGACAACTGTTTCCGATGACGAGGTAGCCAGCACGGGGGCCCCGGGGTTGACGGGAGATCCCGGGACGGCGAGCACGTTGGTGACACGGATGTCGCCGGGCAGGAAGACCACCTCGCCGATGTCGACTAAGCCGTCCGCGTCGGCGCCGTTGCTCTGCTGCCAGGCGACAACGGCCCGGGTGGTGGCCTCGTCGTAAACACCGTCGACGGAGCCGGGGGAATAGCCCAGAGCTGCGAGGCCGGTTTCGAGCTGTAGGACATCGGCGCCCTCGAGGTCACCGGCTCCGATGGCGACGGCGAGGATAGCTTGCCCGGGCCCTACGGAGGTTCCTATGTCGCCGATGATGCTCTCGATCGCCACCGTGCCCGGTAGGAAAACGATCTCACCGAGGCCGACTACGCCGTCCTCTTCAACGCCGATGTCCTCTTGCCAGCGCTCCACCATGTTCTCGGTGTTGGCCGTGAAGTCTTCGTCGACCGTAACCGTTCCATCGGGGTCGTAGCCGAGGCTCACCAAGGCTGCTTCGAGCTGCTCGACATCGGGTCCTTCGTCGACGCCCTCTCGCAGTGTTCTGTAGGCAGGAAGATCGCCCTCGAGAAGGATCACCGACTGGTCATCGATCTCGAACAGCACGGCCCCGTTTCCGAGCTCGGTGTCCTCGGGCGCTGTTGCTGTGAGGGTGCCGCCGCTACGGGCGACGACCGTGGCGGCTTCGGGTTCGGGAGCGAGGGTGCGGTAGGCAGGCACGTCTCCGAACATCAGAACGACCGGCTCGTCGTCGATAGCGAACACGACGTCGCCCTGGGTGAGCGTCGATCCGGCTTCGGCCGTGGCTGTGACCGTCCCGCCCTTCCTTGCCAGCACGGGGTCGGTTCCGACCCGGCCAAGCGTGCCCTCGTACTCCTCGGTAACGGTTAGGTCGGCGAGGGCCACTTCGGCAAAGTCCTCCGCGGCAGCGACGTCGCTAGATATGGCGGCGCCGTCGCGGGTGCTCAGCCAGGCAACGCCCGCCGCGACCACGATGACGGCAGCGCCGACGAGCCACCAGGTCTTCTTCGACTTGTTCGGACCGCTTGGTGCTGTCACCCCGCTATCCAAGCGGATGCTGTCGGTTTCTTCGACTCGATGCAGGCTCATGATTCCCCACCGCCTCCGCCGGGAGGTGGGCCGCGGCGGATGCCGACATCGCCGAATGCCGACGAAAGGATCTCTTCGCAAGCCTCATTGGCCGTGATGAAGGCCGGGTCGTCGGGGTCGACTTCACTGAATGGACCGCTGCCGCCACCGCTGCCCGGGCTGAAGCCGGAGAAGTCGGGATCCGGCATGTCATATCCATTGTCCCGCATGCAGGTAGCGAACTCGACGAGGGTGTCTTCGATTTCGGTCCGGTCGCGGTCGCGAAACTCAAGGCTGACGCCCTCGAGGATGTCGGCGCAGGCCTCTCTGGCTGCCTGGAAGGCCTCCCGATCTGCTTCGAAGTCGTTTCCCTGGACGCGACCGCCAAACCCAAGATTGCCGTCTCCGTCGACCTCGGGGTCGCCGACATCGACTCCGTTATCTCTCAGGCATTGGGTGAACTCGAGCAGGGCGAGCTCGGGGTCCGTCTCCGTTGTGGTTGTTGCGCCATCTGCCGAGCCGTCGTCGCCCGCGGCCAACGGCGCGGTGGCATCATCCTCGAGCGACGCCACGCCATCGTTCTGGCTGCCGCCGCCGCAGGCAGCCGCGAAGAGAGCAAGCGCCACGGCGGCGATCATCAGTCGTTTCATGTAGTTCTCCTGAGGGCTGGCCGTCAGCATTGTCGTCGTTTGTTAGCGAACTGTGAGGTCAGGGTGAATCTTGAGGAGGTTCGAAGTCGGCGAATATGTCGGGTCGGCAAACGGCATCGGCACTGATGAACTGAGGGTTCTCGATGTCGATGTCGCCGAACGGCCCTATGCCGGCAAAGCCCTCGGCGTTCTGGTCGCCCTGGCCCAGAAGGCGGCGCAGCGTGTTGTCGAGGTCGGGGTCCGGCATGTCGAAGCCGTTCGCTCTCATGCAGACCGCGTATTCGAAGAGATCGTCTTCGAGGCCGGTGCGATCGAAGCCGAAGGCCTCAAGGGTTACTCCGGACAGGTACTCGGAGCAATCATCGCGAGCTGCCAGCAGCTCGTCGACATCGACGTTCTGCGGTGTGAAGACCAGATTGCCGTCGGCGTCTGCCTGTGGATCGTCGATATCGAGACCTTGGTCCCGGAGACACTGCGTGAATTCGAGCAACGCGGCTTCGGCGTCGGGCTCTGCGGAAGAGGCAGTGGTAGCTGGAGTCCCGTCGATGGACGCGATGCCTTGATCGTTGTCGCCGCCGCACGCTGCGAGGACGACGACAAGCACAACCAATGCGAAGCGGTGGCCCACGGCGCGAGGGTACGACGGCCCTCGCATTACCCCCCCGGTAGCATCGCCCACATGCCCGTTGATATCGATATCGCCAAGGTCGCTCGCCTCGCCCGGCTGCAGCTGACTCCAGAGGAGCTGGAGGGTTACGGCGCCCAACTCGAGGTCATCCTCGAGCATGCCGGACGCGTGCAGTCGCTCGACACCGAAGGCGTCGTCCCAACTTCGCACCCGCTCCCGTCGACCAACGCCTTTCGGGCGGACGAGGTGACGGCGAGTCTCGATCACGATGAGGTCATGAGCCAGGCTCCAGAGGCCATCGATGGCTACTTCGCCGTTCCTGCCATCCTGGAGGGTGAGAATTGAGCGACCCGGCCGATTTCGGTGTCGTCGAGGCCGCGGTGGCGCTGGCCGCCAAGGATCTCTCGGCCACGGAGCTGCTGGACGCCGTCTTGAAGCGTGTCGGGGCCATCGAGCCGCACCTGCATAGCTATCTCAGCGTCGACCGGGAAGGCGCGGTCGCGGCCGCGCAGTCTGCCGACGAGGCTCTATCCGAGGGGACCGCAGGGCCATTGACCGGCATACCGGTCGCGCTCAAGGACAACATGGTGACGAGGGGCCTCGAGACCACCTGCTCCTCGCGCATCCTGGCGGGCTACATCCCCCCATACGACGGCACGGCAGTTCGCCGCTTGCGAGAGGCCGGCGCCGTCATCGTCGGCAAGACCAACCTGGACGAATTCGCCATGGGCTCTTCGACCGAGAATTCAGCGTTCGGGGCCACCCGGAATCCGTGGGATACGGAACGGGTGCCCGGCGGGTCCTCCGGCGGGACAACCGCGACCGTCGCCGCTGGTGGCGCTCTCGGCGGCTTCGGCTCGGACACCGGCGGCTCCATCCGCCAGCCGGCAGCGCTGTGCGGCGTCGTGGGAGTCAAGCCGACCTATGGCCTTGTCAGCAGATATGGACTGATCGCTTTCGCGTCCTCTCTCGACCAGATCGGTCCCGTGGCCCGTTCGGTCGAAGACTCGGTGGCGCTGCTCGAGGGAGTTGCCGGCTGGGACCCTCTCGACGCCACCAGCTACCGCGGCGAGCTGCCGAACTTCGGCGGCGGCCTCAACCGGGGTGTCAAGGGTTTGCGGGTGGGCATCGTCACCGAGCTCTCCGGCGAGGGCATCGACCCGGGCGTTGCCGACGCCTTTCGGGCGATGGTGGATCTGCTGGCGGCCGCGGGGGCCGAGATTTCAGAGGTGTCGTTGCCTGCCTGCACCGAGGCGCTCTCTGCCTACTACCTCATCGCTCCTGCCGAGTGCTCGGCCAATCTCGCCCGCTTCGACGGGGTCCGCTATGGCCTGCGTCACGAAGGTGAGACCACCGAGGAGATGATGGGCAAGACTCGGGCCGACGGCTTCGGCCCCGAGGTCACGAGGCGCATCCTCTTGGGGACCTACGCGCTGTCGGCCGGCTACTACGACGCCTTCTACGGTCAGGCGCAGAAGGTGCGAACCTTGATCACGGACGAATTCCGATCCGCCTACCAGTCGGTGGATGTCCTGGTGTCGCCGACCAGCCCGACGACGGCGTTCCCTCTCGGTGACCGCACCGACAATCCGCTTGCGATGTACCTCTCGGACCTGTGCACCATCCCTTCGAATCTCTCCGGAGACCCAGGGATATCGGTACCGATCGGGGTAGACGACATGGGACTGCCGATCGGTTTCCAGGTAATGGCCCCTGCCCTCGGCGAGGAGATGATGTTCCGATTCGGGGCCGAGGTCGAGAGGCTCGCCGACTTCGACGCAAGGGCCCCGCTCGCTACCTCCGAAGTGAGCTTGCCATGAAGTACGAGCCAGTGATCGGCATCGAAACCCATGTCGAGCTGGCGACGCGATCCAAGATGTTCTGCGGCTGCGCAGTCGACTTCGGCGCAGCACCCAACACCAGGGTGTGCCCGACGTGTCTTGGGCTGCCGGGCGCCCTGCCGGTTCCCAACGAGCTGGCCATCGAGTGGATCGTGAAGATCGGCCTGGCACTCGACTGCAACATCGAACAGACGTCGATCTTCCATCGCAAGAACTACTTCTACCCCGACCTTCCGAAGAACTACCAGATCAGCCAGTACGACATTCCCATCTGTGTCGGCGGACGCCTCGCGGTGACCGTCGACGGTGTTACGACGGAGGTCGGGATCACCAGAGTCCACATGGAGGAGGACACCGGCAAGAGCGTCCACACCGGTGAGGGGGGCCGTATCGCCACGGGCTCGGGCACGCTGCTCGACTTCAACAGGTCCGGTGTTCCGCTGGTCGAGGTGGTGACCGAGCCAGACATCAGGTCGGCAGCCGAGGCCAAGGCCTATGCCATCGAGCTTCAGGGCCTCATCAGGTCGCTCGGCGTCTCGGACGCCAAGTTGGAGGAGGGGTCGATGCGCTTCGATGCCAACATCTCGCTGCGCCCTGCGGGAACGGAACCCCTTGGCACCCGAGCAGAGATCAAGAACATGAACTCGCTTCGCTCGTTGGAGGGGGCCGTGTCCTACGAGATCGAGCGCCAGGCCAAGGTCCTCGACGCCGGCGACAGGGTGATCCAGGAGACGCGGCACTGGAACGAGGAAGACACCAGCACTCACAGCATGCGGAGCAAGGAGGAATCCTCCGACTATCGCTACTTCCCGGAGCCTGACCTGGTTCCGCTTGAAGTGACCGCAGAACGGCGCGAGGAGATCCGGGCTTCTCTCCCTGAGCTGCCACAGGCGAGACGGGCTCGGTTGCTCGACGGTGGGCTCGACGACGACGCCGCCGCGCAGATCGCCGCCGACGCCGACCTCGGCGCGCTCTTCGACGGCGCCGTTGCCGCAGGCGCCGATGCCAAGCAGGTCGCCAATTGGCTGACCGGCGAGGTCGTTGCCTTTGGGCGGAGAGCGGAGGTCGGCGTCGCCGACACCCCCCTCGCTGCAGCCCATCTCACCGAGCTGGCGGCGATGGTCGACGATGGGACCGTTTCGGCAACCGCCGCCAAGGAGGTGCTGGCCGGCGTTCTCGCGGGAGAGGGATCGCCAGGCGAGGTAGCCACAGCACGTGATCTCGTACAGGTGACCGACGAATCAGCATTGAGCGAAGCCGTGGCCGCCGTGCTGGCTGCCAACGCCGACGCTGCCGCCAAGATCGCCGGCGGAGACAACAAGCCGATCGGCTTCCTCGTCGGCCAGGTCATGGCCGCGACCGGTGGCAAGGCCAACCCGCGGCGGGTGAGCGAACTGATCGCGGAGATGGCGGGGCCCTAGCCCGTGTTGCGCAGGCCGGCGGCGAGGCCGTTCACGGTCAACAGCAGGGCCCGCCGCAGGTTCTCGTCGTCATCGCCGCGGCGCACCCTCTCCAGGAGGTTCACCTGTAGGTAGCTGATGGGATCGAGGTAGGCATCGCGCACCGCCAACGTGTGCTGCAACGTTGGTTGCCCGTCGAGGAGGTGCTCGCTTCCGGTCGTCGCCAACACCTCGGCCGTGGCAAGTTCGAATTCGGCCTTGATGAGGTCGAATGGCTCTCGGTTGGCTGGATCGACCAGCCGATCCACATAATGGCCGGCAATGGTCAGGTCGGCTTTGGCCAACGTCATCTCAACGTTGCCGATGAAGGCCCGAAAGAACAGCCATCTGTCTGCCATGTCCGAGATGATCTCACCGAATCCGTCGCGGCGAGCGGCGGCAAGGCCGCTTCCGACGCCGAACCAGCCAGGGACGGCTTGGCGGGATTGCGTCCAGCCGAAGACCCACGGGATAGCGCGCAGGCCTTCCAGCCCCGCGCCGCCGCCGGGTCGGCGCGCCGGCCGGGATCCGATGTTGAGGCCGCCAAGCTCCTCAACCGGCGTCGACGTCAGGAAGTAGTCGACGAGCTGGGGGTGATCCACGAGTCGCCGGTAGGCGGCGTGAGACTCGGCCGCGATGGTGTCCATGGCCGAGAACCACTGCTCGAGGACCTTGGGGGTTTGACGAGACTCGCGGTGCAACAGCGATGCCTCGAGTGTCGCTGCGAGTGCGGTCTCCAGGTTGTCTCGAGCCCGGGCCGGCAGCCCGTACTTGTCCGAGATGACCTCGCCCTGCTCGGTGATCTTGATGGAGCCATCGACCGTTCCCCATGCTTGAGCCATGATGGCCTGCGCTGTTGGTCCGCCTCCTCGCCCAACGGTGCCACCGCGGCCGTGAAACAACGTCAGGCGAACCCCGTGGCGCGCCGCAGCCTCCCGCAGCTCTCGGGACGCCTTGTACAGGCCCCACTGGCTGGAGGTGATGCCGGCGAGCTTGTTCGAGTCCGAGTAGCCGAGCATCACCTCCTGAAGATTCCCCCGCAGGCGCACCAGCTCCCTGTACTCGGGCACGGACAGCAGCTCGTCGAGAATCTCGCCTGCCCGCGACACCTCCTCGGTCGTCTCGAAAAGGGGGACGAACGACAGCGCGGCCGAATCGGGCCCGACAAGGCCAGCCTCCGCTGCGAGGACCGCAACGCCGAGGATGTCGGCGGCGTCGCGGGTTTCCGAGACGATGAAGCTCTCGATGACTCCAGGCCCGAAACGCTCGTGAGCCTTGCGGATCGCCCGCAGTGTGTCGAGGACCGGCCCAGTTGGAGCCTCGCCCTGCCTGGTCGGGTTGGCCAATCGCGACGCCAGGACATCCAGCCGCTGGTCGGTCGGCGTCGGCCCTAGCAACGCTTCTAGATCGGCGTTGACTCTGTCGGAGTGATCGCGGATGTCCATCGTCGCCAATCCGAAGCCGAAGGCCGCAACCCGCCGCAGCAGCCTCCTTACTGGCCCATCGGCGGTGAGTTCTCCGTGGTTGGCTCGCAGCGAGTCACGAATGCGGGACAGATCGGCAACGACCTCATCCGGAGAGCTGTAGCCGACCGTGCTTCCATCGTTCAGGCGGGTGGCGGTGTTGCCGAGCCTGCGATGCATGAAGGCCAACTTCAACCGGTAGGGCTCTCCGGCACTGAGGGTGCCGAACTCCTCGAGGACCTCTGGCATCGCCTTGCCCTCTTGAGCCAGGTTCTCCAGGAATTCGGGGGTGGCGGCGACCACCGTCTCTGAGACGGACAGTTCGGCGGCGAGTTGCTCAACGGCGGTGATGAGAGCACGGAGGCCCCGTTCGTGCTGCAGCTCGAGCACGGCCATCGTTGTCTCGGGAGTCACGTTGGGGTTGCCGTCGCGATCGCCGCCGACCCAGGTGCCGAAGCGCAACGGACGGGCGTCGTCGTCCAACACCACGCCGAGTCTTGCAAGCTGGGTATCGAGCTCGTCGGTGACATCGCCGAGCACTTGGCGGTGGATGGAGTCGAAAGTGAAGATGGCCGATCTCGCCTCATCGAGGGGAGTCGGCTTGCCCTGTCGCAATTCATTCGTCTGCCAGATGAGCTCGATGGTCTCGGTCAGACGGCGGTCTAGCCGTCGCTGGGCGCCGTCGGTGCTGCGCGGGTCGTTGCGTTCTGCAAGGAGCTCGGCGATGAGCTCGATCTTGGTGAGGATGGAGCGTCGCGCGGCTTCCGTCGGGTGGGCGGTAAAGACCGGACGCAGCTCCAGCCGCTCGACGACGCTGGAGAGGTGCTCGGCGTCGAGCCCAGCTTCGAGTAGTCGATCGACCGTGTCTGCGAGGTCGGCACGATTGTCGACCCGGTGGACCTGCTCGGCAGTGTTAGCCAGATAGAAGTAGGTCGTAAAGGCTCGGACCAGGGCGATCTCGATTCCGAGATCGAGGTTGGCGAGCCGTTTCGTGAGGTCGGCGGCGTCCGCCGTTCCTGCCCGCGTCGCCTTTGTCGATGCCCGGACCTCTTCCACGAGGTCGAGCAGCTCTTGCCCTTCTTGGCGGACAAGAGTCTCGCCGAGAATGTTGCCGAGGTGGCGGATGTCGGCGCGCAGCGCGGCGTCGATGCGCTCCAGGGTCATGGGGCGACCCTAATGCCGAAAGGTAGGGTTTGGCCTATGCCAATAGACGTACTCACACGCTCAGAAGCCGAGGCGCGCGCCGCCAAGGTGTCCGCAGTTTCGTACACGATCCAGCTCGATCTCATCGCTGGTGCCAAGGACTACGCCGGTGTTGCCACGATCCGGTTCTCCGGATCCGAGGCGACCTTCCTCGAGTTCCTCGGTGGAGCCATCGAGTCGATGACCATCAACGGGGCGCCTCACGAGCCAGCTTGGGACGGTGTTCGCATCGACCTGCCGGCCGACCTGCTCGCCGCCTCCAACGAGATAACGATCAGCTACCGCAAGCCGTACGACCACTCGGGCGAGGGCTTTCACCAGTTCGTCGACCCCACCGATGGAGCCGAGTACCTGTATACGCAGTTCGAGCCGTACAGCGCCCATCGGCTCTTCCCATGCTTCGATCAGCCAGACCTCAAGGCCACCTACCTCCTGACCGTTACTGCGCCTGTCGAGTGGAAGATCATCTCGGCTGGTCGCATCGTTGGTGAGGAGGAGGCGAGCGAGGGTAGGACCATCAGCTCGTTCGAGGAGACGGTGCGCTTCAGCACCTACCTGTTCTCGGTGATCGCCGGACCGTGGCACGAGGTGGCAGGGGAGCACAACGGCCTTCCGATGTCCTTGTACACCCGCCACTCGATGGCGCAGTTCATCGATGCCGATGAGATCTTCCACCTCACCAAGGGCGGAATGGACTTCTTTGGCAGCTTCTTCGGCAGGGAGTACCCGTTCACGAAGTACGACCAGATGTTCGTGCCCGAGTTCAACTGGGGCGGCATGGAGAACGTGGCGGCGGTCACATATACGGACGGGCTCATCTTCCGCGATCCGCCGACTCGAGACCAGAGGATCCGCCGCGCCGAGATCATTCTGCATGAGCTCGCCCACATGTGGTTCGGCGATCTCGTCACGATGCAATGGTGGAACGACCTGTGGCTCAACGAGTCGTTCGCCACCTTCGCCGCCTACCTGGCCATCGACGACACGGGTGAGTGGGGGGAGTCCTGGCAGGACTTCAACACTCGCAACAAGCTGACCGCATACCGCGACGACCAACAGCCGACGACTCATCCCATCGTTGCCACGGTCGAGACCACCGACGAGGTGTTCCTCAACTTCGACATGATCACATACGGCAAGGGAGCGTCAACGCTGCGTCAGCTCGTTGCCACGATCGGGCTCGAGGCTTTCTCGAAGGGTCTGCAGACATACTTCCGCCGCTATGAGTTCGGCAACACGACCCTGCCGGACTTCCTTGGTGCGCTCCAGGAAGGGGCTGGCCGCGACCTGGCGAAGTGGGCGTCGTTGTGGCTGGCGACGGCCAACGTCAACACGCTCGAGGCGACCTGGGAGACATCGGGCGATTTGCTGTCGAAGATGACCGTCCATCAGCGCGCTCCAGACGACTATCCGACTCTGCGCCCGCATACGGTCGAGGTCGGGTTGATCGAAGAGGGCGCTGGCAACTTCGCGGTCAGAGGGCTTCCGTTGACCATCGACGGTGCCGCGGAACAGGTGTCGTCTGCAGTCGGGGCGGCGATCCCGGCGGCGGTATTCCCCAACTACGGCGACCTGACCTACGCCAAGGTTGCCCTCGACCCGGTGTCGCTCGACTTCGTGCGAGGGTCACTTCGCAGCATCGATGACCCACTGCTGCGCCACCAGCTGTGGCAGTCGTTGTGGGAGATGGTGCGAGACCGACAGCTCTCTTCGCTCGACTACCTGGACATGATGCAGTCGCATCTCGTGAGCGAGAGCAGCGACCAGATCATCAGGATGGTGTCGCTGACGTCGGGGGGCACCCTCCGCCGCTTCGTCCCCGAGCGCGTCAAGGCGGAGAGGGTGTCTGCGTTCGCCGCGATGTGTCGCCGGGCGCTGGAGGCGGCGCCGCCTGGCGATCTTCGGGTGCTGTGGGGGCGGTCGCTCGCCGGTACGGCATCGTCGCACGATGATCTGAAGATGGTCGCCGAGCTCTTCGACGGCGGCGTCGAAGGAATGGCGATCGACCAAGACATGCGCTGGTCGGTCGCCCTTCGCTGGTCGGCCTTCGGCGTCGACGGTGCTACCGACAGGGTGGCGGCCGAGCTCGAGAAAGACCCGACCGATCGCGGCGAGCGGGCCGCGCTTCGTGCCGAGGTCGCCCGCCCCGACCCTGAAACCAAGGAAGAGGCCTGGGAGAAGATCCACAACAAGGGCTACGACTCTCTTGCCAAGGTGAGCGCTGCGATGACCGGCTTTGCCTGGTCCGACCAGGCCGAACTGCTGGCGCCGTACGCCAGCGACTTCTTCGTGAGGGTGGAGGACGTCATGACGGACTGGGAGTGGGAGGCAGCTAAGGCCTACTACTACGGTCTGCATCCCAGCTACCGCATCGACGACGAGAACCTGGCGAGGACGCGGGTGTTGGCCAAGGCGTCGGACCCTCGCCTGAAACGGCTGGCCATCGAGTCGATCGCCGACCTGGAGCGGGCCATGGCGTGCCGGGCGTTGGCAGAGACCCAGTTGTCGCCTGAGCCGGAAGACACCGTCGAGGGTGAAGATACTGGTACCGGTACCATCGAGCCCGCATGACTGCGCAACTCGCCCAGGACGCAGAGACCCTCGTCGACCAGATCCCCGACGACGTCATCGACCAGCTTCCGACGGACGTCATCCAGGACCTCGGCGAAGGCCTCATCGAGAAGATCCCACAGGAGGTCATCGACCGACTGCCCGATAGCGTCGCCGACAAGATCCCTGACGGGCTTCTCGAGTCGGTTGGCGCCGACCCGGTGCTGGCGGGCATATTGATCGCCGTTGGGGGGATCGCTGCTGCCGGTTTCTTCTACGGAGTCGTCAAGGCCGCTTGGAAGGCTGCCTTCTTTGCCGGGATCATTGGCGCTGCCGCATGGTTCTGGTACTTCAACATCCGCTGATCAGGGGACTATCAGCACCGGACACGGGGCGATGTGGGCTAGACGGTCGGCAACGGATCCCATGACGAGGCGCTCCACGAGACTCGCTCCTCGCCTTCCAACCACCAGCATGTCAGCACCCTCCTGCTTGCAGTAGTCGGCGAGGACTCCCGACGGATCACCGATCTCCTCGACCGTCTTGACCTCGAGCCCATCGAGGTCCATGGACTCGAGAGTCTCATCGATGATCTTGCGCTGGGCGTCGGTAAGGGCATCGGCAACAGCATGCGGCGTTGGTGGCGAGCCGATGACACCCCACCATCCCTCCGGAGGCCGAACCACCGTTACCAGGTGGAGGGCGGCGCTGTTGCGCCTGGCCAGAGCCGCCGCTACCGCCGCCGCCCTCTTGCTGGCCTCAGAGCCGTCGGTGCCGACAACCACCAGGCTCGGCATCAGCGAATAGTCGCTCGAGTTGGTTTCCGCCATGGCTTCCTCCTTACCAACATCCTATGAAGCGGGGTGGAAGCCGATTAGGGCAATAGACCTCTATCAAGCGCCCAAACCCATGAGGATCCAGCCGGCGGCCAAGCCGTAGAGGCCGGCCAGCACGTCGTCGGCCGTCACCCCAAGCGCACCCGGAAGGCTCTCCGCCTTCTTGATTCCGGGCAACGCCTTGGTGATGTCGGCCACTCGAGCGACGACAAGCGCCACCAGCCACGGAATCCACGTGAGGCCGATAAGGGCTACCAGCGTGCCGGCGACCTCGTCGATGGCGACCCACCCCGGATCACCGTCGGCAAACGGCGCCGACGCCCACATCGACGCGGCGATGGCCACCACGGCGGCGACGGTGCCCCACAGTGGCTTATCCATCAACGGCAGGGCGATGGCGGCCGCCAACGCCGCGCCGAATGTGCCCGCCCCGCTGTCAGATCCCCAGAGTCGGCGCGGGATGAGGCCAAGGCCGAAGGATGAGGCAACGAAACGACGCATCGGGCCACGCTACTTCGTGACTACGAGTCCAGCCCACCGGCCCTATCTTGTGGCGCGATGGGACAACAACCGAACGTCGAAATCACGCTGGCTGATCTTCCGGTTGGCAAGCCACAGCCGGAGGCGGCGCGTCGCTGGTCGCCGACTCGACCCGGCGAGCTCTCCGAGCCGGCGGCGGTGCCGTGGGGCGGTGCCTTTGGAACGCCGGGACCCGACGCCGGCTACGCCAGGACTCTCGCGTCGAAGATCGAGTTAGCGCTCGTCGAAGGGGAGAGGCAGGCAGACGCCGAAGTGGCGATCGCTGCCCTTGCCACCGCCCGCGCCAGCCACTTCGGTCGCGCCCCTGTTGGCGGTGACATCGCGCTCGCCGCCATCATCCTGTGCTACGACCGTTCGGGAATACCCGCCGCCGTCGCCGACCGCATCGCGGCCGAACGTGGTGGCTGGGTCGGGGACATGGCGCGCCAGCCCCACAACGCATCGAAGCTGGTTGCCGCGGTGCCGATCGAGGTGTTGGTGTCCACCATCGACGATGTCCGGGCAGCCGTTGCCGACGGCGCGGTCCTGTGAAGATCGTCCGCGTGCAGGCCGATGACATCGCCTACGGCGGCGTGGAAGAAGAGGGGATCCGTCTCTATCGGGGCACTCCCTTCGTGGCGTGGGAACCGACTGAGACCGTTCTCTCCTTCACTGAGACTCGGTTGTTGTCCCCGGTATTTCCGACCAAGATCGTCGCCGTCGGGCGGAACTACGCCGATCACGCCGCCGAAATGGGAGCCAAGCTTCCGGTGGAGCCTCTCATCTTCCTCAAGCCGGCTACTGCCGTGGTCGGCCCTGGCGATGGGGTCCGGTATCCGCCCGAGTCAACGGAGGTCCACCATGAGGCAGAGCTGGCAGTTGTCATTGGCAAGGTGACGGCCAAGGTCGCGGTCGAGGACGCCCTGTCTCACGTGCTCGGATATACGGCCGCCAACGATGTCACGGCCAGAGACCTGCAGCGGTCGGACGGTCAGTGGACGAGGGCCAAGGGCTTCGACACGTTCTGTCCGCTGGGGCCAGCCGTCGAGACCGAGTTCGACCCCACCGAGAACCACCACGTCATTTCTCGCGTCAATGGGGAGGTCCGACAAGAGGGCAGCACCGCCGACCTCATCTTCGGCGTGCCTGAGCTCATCGCCTATATCTCGGCGGTGATGACCCTGCTGCCGGGCGATGTGATCCTCACAGGTACTCCCGAGGGTGTCGGTGCCGTGCAGCCGGGCGACGTCATGGAGGTCGAGGTCGAGGGGATCGGAATACTGCGGAACCCGGTCGTGTCGTGAGGGCACGCTTCGCCCCGTCGCCAACGGGGTTTCTCCATATCGGCAACGCCAGGACCGCCTTGTTCAACTGGCTCGCCGTTCGCAACGCCGGCGGCGAGTTCATCGTGCGCTCGGACGACACCGACACGGCACGTTCGACCCCAGAGTTCGCCCAGGACATCCTCGATGGACTGCGGTGGCTCGGTCTCGACTGGGACGAGGGCATCGAGGTTGGGGGCCCCCACGGCAGCTATCGACAGAGCGATCGCTTCGACCGGTATCGCGAGGTGGCGGCGAGCCTGACAGCGGCCGCCAAGGCCTACCCCTGCTTCTGCACAGCCGAGGAGCTAGACGAGCGCCGGCAGCAGGCTCGTGACGAGGGCAAGCCACCCGGCTACGACGGTCGGTGCCGGAAGATCGATCCCGAGGAAGCATCCTCGCGCGTCGCAGCGGGGGAGTCGGCGTCACTGCGCTTGGCGGTGCCCCGGCCAGGAGCAACCACATTTCGTGATGTCGTCCGTGAAGACATGAGCTTCGACCACGAGACCATCGACGACTTCGTCATCCTGCGCTCCGATGGTTCGCCGACCTATCACCTGGCCTCTTCGGTGGACGACATCGACTACGGCATCACCCATGTCATCAGGGGCGAAGACCTGCTGTCGTCAACGCCGAGGCACATCCTGATCGCACAGGGCATGGGGGCGGAGCCACCCACGTACGTGCACCTGTCGCTGCTGATGGGGCCGGACGGTTCCAAGCTGTCGAAGCGCCACGGTGATACGTCACTTCATGCCTATCGCAACGCCGGGTTCGTTGACGGCGCCGTCGTCAACTACCTCTCGCTGCTCGGTTGGTCGCCGGGCGGGGACGACGACATCGTTTCGCGTGACGACGCGGTGGCACGGTTCTCTCTCGACGACGTGTTGAAGAATCCCGCCGTGTTCGACCCCCAGAAGCTGGAGTGGATGAACGGCGCCTACATCCGGGCGATGGACCCCGAAGGTTTCGCCGCCTCGCTGCAGCCGCTTGTCGAGGCAGACCTGGAGCGTCCACTAGAGGCAGCGGAGATGGCGGCGCTGACGCAGCTGGCGCCCCTCGTGCAGGAGCGCACCAAGCTGCTCACCGAGGTGGCGCCGCAGGTGCGCTTCCTCTTCGGAGACCCGGTCTACGACGACAAGTCGTGGGACAAGGTGATGACTACACCCGAGGCCCTCGTGGCGCTGGGTGGGGCGTCCACCACCCTTGAGGGGGTAGGGGACTGGAACACGGCTGCCATCGAGGAGGCGTTGCGGGCAATGCTGGAGTCGGTTGAGCTCTCTCCCCGCAAGGGGCTGCAACCGATCCGGGTGGCGGTGACGGGATCGTCGGTGAGCCCACCACTGTTCGAGTCGCTCGAAGCCCTGGGCAAGGACAAGTCGCTGACGCGCATCCGCGTCGCCTCGGAGCGAATCGGCTAAGCGACCATTCGCATTGTTGAACCCTGCCCGGCGCGAAACGCGCTGCGATCGGGGAATGACCGCCCAGGCCCGAAGACGGCCTGTGACCAAGCAATGGAAGGGCGAAACGTCGGCTGGCAGCCCCTGTCGCAGCCAGCCGAGAGCAGGTCGGGATTGGTAGGGTGACGCGGCGACGCGGGCAGGGGCGATTCGGACGGAGGATCCGCGATGGCGACGGCCAAAGAGTTCACGCCGCGGGAGTGGACCAAGATCCGCAGAACGCTCAACAAGGACCCTATCGGTTTCGGTCTTCCTGAATACGTCTACGGATCTTTGGTGGTTGCCTCGTTCAACATCCGCAAGTTCGGAGCGGTGCGCAACGCAGCTAGCCGCGACAAGGGCCGCGACGGGAACACGATGCGCTTCCTGGCTGACGTCTGTAAGCACTTCGACCTCATCGCAGTTCAGGAGGTCTTGGACGACATGACCGGCATTCGCAAGCTGCGGGAGATGCTCGGGGACGAGTACGGGCTGATCGTTTCAGACATCGTTGGCACCTTCCCGGGTGAGAGAGGTAACGAGGAACGGCTCGCATACCTATACAACCGACGGGTCGTGCATCGCGGCGAGTTGGTGGCGGAAGTATCGACCAGTCGAACCAAAGTGCTCAAGACCCTCGCCGAGCACCACACGGAGATCTTCGACAACATGGCCAAGGAGCCAACTGCCAAAAGGTGGCGCGCGTTCAGCAAGGAGGTTGCTTCCGCCATAGCCGAGGGCAAGCGACCACCGCGCCGCCAACCTGCCTTCAGGCCAGAGGTTGACAGGTTCCTCCAGTTCATCCGCTCACCGTTCGCGGCGAGCTTCGAGGTACGGGCACAGCCAGGGGCAGAGCGCTACACGTTCTTGGCCGTGAACGCTCATCTCCATTACGGCCGCAAGATCGATCGTCAGCTGGAGGCGGCGGCGTTGGTCGAGTGGATTCTCGGCAAGGTGCGGTCTGGCGATGCCGACAACGTTCTACTGCTTGGTGACTTGAACTTCGACTTCGATAGACCAAAGAGGGATCTGGCCCGGATCAGAAAGCGGTACGAGGAGCTTGGCGGTCTGGAGACCGCCGCAGGGAGGCAGGTGTACGTGAGCTTCCCATTCATCGTCGGGCACCCGCGGCCCAAGCAGAACCATCCTCCCAACGAACTGTTCCGTACCAACATCCGGCTGGACCAGACCTTCGACCAGATCGGTGTTTTCTCGCGAGACGCCCGCCTGCGCAAGTATGTGGAGACCACTCCCGACGCTGCCCATTCACCCAACGAAGCCTGGGGGATGCAGCCGACAGGGCCCGACTACGGAGTCTTCAACTTCACGGAGCTCTTTTGCCAGGCACTCCACAACAAGTCGTACGCCGAACTCACCAAAACTCAGCGGGCGGCGCTGGTCAAGCGATACGAGCACAATGTGAGCGATCACATGCCCATCTGGTACCGGGCACCCCTGCCCAAGGCGAAGACGGGTTTTCCGACGTAGGTGATCCAGGTCCAAGCCACTTGCGTAAGCTTGGCCGAGCGGCTCTGTGAGGCCACAGGCGTTCGGACTAGCGGGAGAGCCCAACGCCTGACCCTCAGGAGCGCCCGCACTGGCTTTCGTTCCAAGCAAGGGCCTCGTGGGCCCGCTACCGTTGGCGAGAGCCGCGAAAGCTGAGCCAGGATGGGGGCGCAGATGGCTCTGATCAACTGTCCCGAGTGTGGGAACCAGGTGTCGGACCGGGCACCTGCGTGCCCCCATTGCGGCTTCCCTATAGCGGATTCGCAGCGTCCCGCCGACGGCACGTCGCAAGTCTCGGATGCAAAGACGACACCGCCGACCGTCAGCGCGCCTGAGCCGGCAGAGAGGGATCCAGTTCCTTCGGAATCCGCGGCCGCAGCGGACGAAATCCCTACGTCGGTCAAGGAGACACCGCTCGAGGAGGCACCGGCCCCAGCCCAGCCCAGCCGGTCGAGGCAGCCGAAAGCCAGTGCCAAGCCACAGCGGGCTCGCCAACCCGCGGCCAGTGGGCACGTATTCGTTAGCTACAAGTCCGAGGATCGAGAAAGAGCCAGCCTGATGGCCGAAGCGCTGGAGCGTCGTGGATGGCCCGTTTGGTGGGATCACGAGATTCAAGCTGGGCAAGCGTTCCGGCGGGTCATAGCAGAGGCACTCGACGCCGCCGTCTGTGTTGTCGTGCTGTGGACGGAGTTGTCTGTCGAGTCCGAGTGGGTACAGGAGGAGGCCCAGGAGGCGAAGGCCCGCAGCGTCCTCATACCGGCACTGCTCGACGACGTCCGTCAGCCGCTCGGCTTCGGCCAGACCCAGACGGCGAACATCATCGGCTGGGGTGGGGACTCGAGCGATCCCATGCTGGACGATCTGCTGCGAGGAGTTGCCACATTCTTCGGGCTTGTCGAGGTGCCCCCGCTGCTCGACCATGCACAGTGGGAGGCGATCGCGGCCTCGGCGAGCGCCGCCCGGAGCAAGGCGGCTGCTGCCAGAGCCACAGAGGAACGTGCCGCGGCCGACGCTGCGACCGACGCTGCGAAGCAGGCGGCGGCCGAGCGTGAAGCCGCGGCTCTAGCGGGGGAGCGAGAGGCGGAGGCGGAGGCGGCGAAGCGAGAGGCGGAGGCGACGGCGGCCGCCGAGCGGGCGACGCAGGCAGCCGAGGAACGCGAGGCCGCCATGGCCGCCGAGTTGGCCGAGGAGCATGCAGAAGAGGTCCGCGCAGCCGCCATCCGCGTTGCCCAAGTCGCCGAGGAGGCAGGGGCGAAAGCGGGAGCAAAGGCCGCCGAAGCGGTCGTCGCCAGAAGAGACTGGATCAGATTTCCCCGAGAGGGGGTGGCGACATTGCTCGGCGGGATCCTTGTCGCAATCTCGGCCTCTCTCCCTTGGATGGGAGACTTGACGGCTCGTGATTACTCGCTCGATTACCTGGTGGACTATGAAGTTGGGCCGGGGGGCAGCAGCATGGGAGTGCTGCTGCTGGTGTTGGCGATCGCCGGAGGCCTGCTCGCTCTCGTGCGGATCCCTCGCTGGATCACCGTGATCTTCGGGGTCGTTGTCATCGCGGTAGCGATGGTGTTCCTCGTAGAGGTGCTGAGAGAGTTGCTGAATGAGGACGATGACGCCAGCGAGTTCTTCCAGGTGGTCGGCCTCGGCCCCGTTGTCGCCCTAATCGGTGGCTCTTTGATGCTGAGCGGGCGCTGAGCGGCCGGAGGCCCCTCCCTGCTCGTTGGTACGGTGGTGTTCATGGAACCTGACATCGCCGCCAGGCTGGCTGCGGTCCACGACGCTCTGCGAGAGCTCCCTGATGATGCCTTCGCCGAGAAGTATTAGCTTCTGAAGCGCCAGGACGCACTCCGGGAGGAAGCCGCCCAGTTCGCCGTAGATCTTGACATCGAGCGCACCGACGAGGATCTGCTCGCTGAGCTGGCGGGCCTGCGGTCACAGCTCTCCGAACTGGAGAAACAGAAGATCGATCTGGTTACGCAGGCTGGTTCGGCGTCTGCCGGCGAGATGGGCAACTTGGGCGGCGTCTCGCTGAACGCCCAGCTGATGGTCGCCGGTGGCGCCGCCCGCCTCCAGGCGAGGATCGGTGTCCTCAAGGGAGTCCTCAGCGATCGCGGCGTCGAGGTGCCGGAGGCGAGCTAGCGCCGTCGGGGCTATGCCGAGCGGGCGCTGACCGTTGGTTTCAGCCGTAGTCCGGCAGGAGGGTCCACGCGAAGTCGATAGGACGCTTAGCGCCCGATGAACACATCAAGTAGGTTCCCCTGGTGGGCGTGGCTGAGTGTCGATGTTGAACATCGCGGGTTCCGCCCCTGGAAGAAGCTGGAGGTTTTCTTATGTCCGATATGCCATTGGCACCCGCCGCTGTGGTGATTCAGTACCCGGTCGGGGATTTCGACCATTGGAAGGGCACGTTTGATGCTCATGAGGCCGACCGCATCGAGGCCGGGTTCTTGGGACACCACATCAACCGCGCCGAGAGTGATCCCAACTCGTTGGCGGTGTTTCTTGCAGTAGGGGATGTAGATAAGGCCAAGGCCTATGCGACCTCTGACAAGGTCAAGGCGTTGATGCAGGAGGCCGGCGTGATGGGTCAAGCCGAGGTGACGTGGGTCACTCCGGTAGCCGAAGATGTTGTGTGGGATCGCGAGCTTCCGGCCGTAATGGTCATCCACACCGTCGCCGACTTTGATGCCTGGCTTGCCGGTTATCTGAGTCCCGAGGCCGACGAGATGCGGAAGTCCGCAGGCATCATCGGTCATGCCGCCAATCAGGGGGTCGAGAACCCGTTGCTGGCCCTCGTGTACCACCAAGCCGAGTCCTTTGATGCAGTGCGCGCCCTGACCAGCTCGGACGAGTTGCGACACGTGATGAAAGATGCCGGCGTGACATCTGAGCCCGAGTTCAGCTACCACACCGGGGGCTGGGGCAAGTTCTACCAGTAGGGCACTGGCGTTCTGCGAGAGGGGCAGGGCGGCGTCCGTAGACGCGCGCCACAGGTCAAGCACCCCTACCCCCGGACCTTCGGGCCGGGTACTCCCCCCCACCGCTCGCTTCGCTCGCTGGAGGGAGAGACGAATTAGCCCCGGGCTTTCGCCCGGGGCGCTGTTCTGCAGTAGCCCCGACCAGATTTGAACTGGCGTTACCGCCTTGAGAGGGCGGCGTCCTAGGCCTCTAGACGACGGGGCCAGGCGCTTCGTAGCGCTGCTCGGGGGGAAGGACTCGAACCCTCAATGACAGGACCAGAACCTGTTGTGTTGCCAATTACACCACCCCCGAAAGGGCGGCAAGGATACCAACTCGCCTCAGGCTTTTCCGTAGACCGGAATGGCGGCGCCACTGACGACGGAGGAGGATTCGTCGGCGACGAACGCCACCACCTCGGCGATGTCCTCGGGCTTGGGCCACTCCATGTACTCCGCCCAGCGGAGCGACTCGCGTGTTGCCGGGGTGTCGATGACGGCGGGTACGACTGCGTTGGAGGTCACGTTGGTGCTCCGCAGTTCGTTGGCGACGGTCTGAGCCAGTGTGATGACGCCGGCCTTGGCGATGTTGTAGGCGACCTGGCCAGAAGGTGCCTCGTAGGCGGCCCGGCTGCCGATGGTGATGATGCGTCCCCACTCGGCCTCGCGCAGATGAGGAATCGCAGCACGGACTGTGAAGAAGGCAGAGCGCAGATTGACATCGATCATGTGGTCGAACCGGACGTCGTCCGTGTCCTCCGTGTCGCGGCCTCCCGCCCAGGCGCCGACGAAAGCACAGGCCACGTTGAGGTGACCCCAGCGTTCGGTGGCTTCCTTCATGAATGCGCCGACCGCTTCGCCGTCCGTGGCGTCAACGCGTTTCAGGAGGAGGTCGTCCTCCGCTAGGCCAACCTCCTTCTCGAATGAAGTCCCTTCTTCGGGGATCAGATAGGTGACTGCGAGCTTGAAGCCGGTGTCGGCGAGGCGTCGCGCGACGGCCTTGCCGAGTCCGCCTGTGCCGCCGACTAGGGCTGCGATTTTTGTGTTCATCGGTGGATTATGCCTCAACGGAACCTGCGACCCGTTCGTTTGGTAGCGTTAGGGTGCGATTTCCAGGAGGACGCACATATGGCTTCGATCACGATGGAAGGTCTCGGGAAGCTCTATCCCGGAGGAACCAGGGCAGTCGGCGACGTCGACCTCGAGATAAGGGACGGTGAGTTCCTTGTTCTCGTCGGGCCATCGGGTTGCGGTAAGTCGACCATCCTTCGCATGATCGCCGGCCTAGAGGAGATCTCCGAAGGCAAGATGTACATCGGGGACAACCTTGTCAACGATGTTGCGCCTAAGGACCGAGACATCGCCATGGTGTTCCAGAACTACGCGCTCTATCCGCACATGACCGTCTTCGACAACATGGGCTTTGGCCTCAAGCTGCGCAAGATGGACAAGGGGGAGATCGACAGGCGAGTTCGTGAAGCCGCCGCTGTCCTCGAGATCACCGACTTCCTCGATCGCAAGCCCAAGGCACTCTCCGGCGGGCAGCGCCAGCGGGTCGCCATGGGACGGGCCATCGTTCGCGAGCCGTCTGCGTTCCTGATGGATGAGCCGCTTTCCAACCTCGACGCCAAACTGCGTGTGCAGATGAGGTCCGAGCTGGGGCTGCTACACACCCGTCTTGAAACGACGACCGTCTACGTAACTCACGACCAGGTGGAAGCGATGACGCTGGGCCATCGGGTCGCGGTCCTCAAGCCTGTGACGGCTGCCCGTCCCGACAACCTGCAGCAGGTGGCCCCGCCGGCCGAGCTGTTCCACGAGCCGGTGAACCTCTTCGTTGCCGGGTTCATCGGATCTCCGGCGATGAACCTAGTCAATGGCCACCTCGAGGGCTCAGGTGACCAGGTCTTCTGCACGTTCGGGGAGCATCGTCTACTCGTCGATCCCAAGGCGATGCAGCGTCATCCGGGACTCGAGAACCACATGAACACGGACTTGGTCATCGGCATCAGGCCCGGTGACTTCGAGGACGCCAGGGTCGCCGGCGATGGTGCCGATCGAAAGATGCGGGTCCACGTCGATCTCACCGAGGTGTTGGGCTCCGAGACCTTCATCCACTACTTCCTCGATATCCCCCCACTGGTCACGCCAGACGTCGAGGAGCTGCTGGCAGACAGTGGGGCCGACGCCTCATCGCTCGGATCGCAGACGAAGTTCCAGGCCCGGGTGTCATCTGATGTCGCGGTGAGTCAGGGCGATGATGTGGATCTGGTAGTCGATACGGCCAAGATGCACTTCTTCGATCCGGCCTCCGGCCTTCGCATCGGCAAGTAGCTCAGCCAGCAACGGCGGCGGTCAGCCAGGAGTCCTCGAGCAATGACGTGGCCATGGCGTAGTCGGCTGGCGTGTCGAGGTCCAAGGCGAGCCCGGGGCGGCTGACCACGGCGTGGGGGACCGCGGCAGCGGCTCGCAGATGTCTGGCGAAGGACCCTGGCCCGTAGGCGAAACCGAACGAGTCGACCGTTCCCGCGACAGCCGTGGTTCCGCCGTCGGCTGACGGCGCCAAGGCAACGCCATGGCGGGGGATGGCGTCGAGCAGAGCGCGCACGTCGGCCACCGAGATGAGAGGCAGATCGGCGTGGAGAATGGCCCATCGCCCCTGCGATGCTGCAACCGCAGCCGCTGCCGCATCGTCAAGGCCCGTGTTGGGGTCGACGATGACCCTGACCCCCTGACTCGACGCCCACTTGGCGACGCCGCCGTCGGCCGTGACCACCGCCACCGCGACGCCGGTCTCAGCGAGGACCGCCAGCGTGTTGTTGGCGACGGCCCTTCCGAGTCGCGACCTGGCCGGAGCGTCGAGGACCGACGCCAGCCGCCCCTTGGCGACCCCGAATGGCTTGATCGGCACGGCCGCCAGCATCAGAAGCGGTAGAGGCCGTCGGTGACGCCCTGGAACGAACGATCGGCAGGCGGATCGTCGTCCTCCCACTGCGCCATCTGCACCACGACCCCATGGGCGGACTTGGGGTGGACAAAGGCTTCCTTCCAGGAGTCGGAGGAGGTGTTCACGCCGACGACCTCGAACCCGAGTGAGCGAGCACGGCCCACAGCGGCATCGATGTCGGTGACCTTGAACGTCATGTGGTGCACCCCCTCGCCGCGCGACGCCAGGAAACGGACGAGGAAATGTTGATCGTCGTTCGGATCGAGGGGCTGTAGTAGCTCCATCCTCGTCGAGCCCGGCAGATCGAACTGCGACCAGCGGAAGCCTCCAGCGAGACAGTCGCCTCCGCTTCGGAACCTCGCGCCCACGAGTTCCAGCAGGGCAGTCGTATCGGCGAGGTCGTTCACTCCGATCGCGATGTGATCGAGGCGCTCGATGAGCGGCCCCAGGTCGAGTTGATCGGTCATTCGCCGAGACTAGACCGGCCGCTTGCAAGCCCGCCCTCGGCTGCGCTCGGGAGAGAGCCGTCGCCGCGACTTGCGCTCCTGTACGCTCAACTCCGCATGACTCGCAAGACCAAGATCATCGCGACTCTGGGCCCGGCTGTGGCGTCGCCGGACGCCGTCCTTGCGCTCGTCGAAGCGGGCATGGACGTTGCTCGTCTCAACTTCTCTCATGGTGACTACGACACCCACCGCGCATTCGCCACCTGGGTTCGTGAGGCCTCAGATCGTGCCGGGCGTGAAGTAGGGCTGCTGCAAGACATTCAGGGGCCTCGCATCCGCGTTGGCGAATTCCCGGGCGGAGCTGTCGACATCGCGGTGGGCCAGGAACTGAAGCTCATTGCCGGAGGCGAAACGGCTGGTCCCGGTGAGCTCCACATTGACCACCTCGAGGAGGCCGAGGATCTCTCGGTCGGGCACAGGGTGATCATCGCCGACGGCATGGTGAGGCTCGAAGTAAGCCGCATCGAGGCCGGAAGTGTCTACGCCAGCGTGTTGGCGGGCGAAGTGCTTGCAGATCACAAGGGAGTCGCCTTCCCGGACACCTCGCTGGCCCTGCCGACCGTCACGGAGAAGGATGAGCGTGACATCGAATTCGGACTCGAGCTAGATGTCGACCTGCTCGCGGCGTCGTTCATAGCAACAGGTGACGACATACGCATCATCCGCAAGCTCGCCGGCGAGTTGCCGGTGATCGCCAAGATCGAGAGGACGGTGGCGTACGACAATCTCGACGACGTGCTCACAGAGGCCAGCGGTGCCATGGTCGCACGAGGCGATCTCGGCGTTGAGTTGAGCTTGGAGCGCGTTCCCCTTGTCCAAAAGGACATCCTGCGGCGCACCAACATCGCCGGCAGGATCTCTATCACCGCCACGGAGATGTTGGAGTCCATGACCCACTCGTCGCGACCGACCCGTGCCGAGGTCGCCGACGTCGCCAACGCGGTCCTCGACGGCACGGATGCTGTCATGCTCAGTGGCGAAACCGCGGTCGGCGAGTTCCCGACCCGGACCATCGAGGTGATGGACACGGTGTGCCGCGAGATGGAGCAAGGGATGGACATATCGGCGGCCGCGGTTGGCTTCCTCAAGAAGGAGAACCCGTTTCCCTCTGCGGTCGCCAAGGCCTGTGTCGAGGCTGCAGACAGCCTTGACCTCTCGGCCATCGTCGCCTTCTCCGAATCGGGCGCTACGGCACGTCTCATCTCGAAGTACCGGCCGAAGGCCCGCATCCTGTGCTTCACGGCGAATCCGAAAGCCTGTGCCCAGATGACCATCTACTGGGGCGTCGAGCCGCTTCCGATCGCGCGGTTCGATACGACCGACGAGATGATCACCAGAGCATCCCAGGCAGCCGCCGAGCGCGGACTGGTGAAGGCGGGCGATGCCGTCGCACTGGCCGCCGGCATTCCGCCCAACCAGGCGGCCTCAACCAACCTCATCAAGTTGCATGTGATTGGCTCGGAGTCGACCGGCACCCCTGGTTAGGCTCTCGCCCCATGGGTCAGCAGATCGAAGTAACGAGCCGGGTCATCGGAGATGCCGCCATCTTCGACACCGATCGCAGCATCACCGGCCAAGACGGTTCCGAGTTCGGCTCGGTTGAGGAGGCCGCGGCCTCCGACGCCTTTCCCAACGCACTGGCTCAGCGACTGTTCGCAGCCGACGACACCATCTCATCCGTGTTCGTCGCCTCCAACGTGGTGACGGTCACCCGTCCCGGTGGATGGGACGAGATCACCGTGGCGGCGGCGTCGACCGTCGTCGGCGACTTCTTTATCTTCTACAACTAGGGAACGGTCGTAGTCGTAGTAGTCGGCGGAGTAGTCGTCGGCGGCGGCGGAGTAGTAGTCGTCGTTGGCGGGGTTTCCTCCACTCCGATCAGCACCGTGATGGCGGTACCCGGCGGCACCAACTCACCGGAGGCGGGGCTCTGGGAAACCACCAAGGTCACCAGCCCGCTATCGGCCGCTACCGGAACCGTGCCTCCGTTGACGATGGGGAGGCCAAGCGCCGCGGCAACTCCAGCCGCGGCATCGAACGAATTGCCAACCAGGACCGGCACCGGCACCGGGCAGATGCCGGTTGAGCCCGGCATCTCACAAGGGTGGACCTCGATGAAGCGAACCGCCCCGCGATAGCGATGGCTGTACTTCCTCTCGACAGTCGTCCCGTCCGCGTACGTGATGGTCTGGGTCCCGGAGATAGACCACCCGCTACTGCCGTTCTTGCGGATGTTCTGCTCTCCCGGAATGACCTCCGGATTGGGCTCGAACACCTCTTCGGGATCCCTGTGGTTGAAGCGACCACCGAGATCCCATTCCACCTGGCGGTCACCGTTGTTGCCGAAGAACTTCACGGTGATCGAAGTGTCCGTGTGGGAGGTGTCGATGATGATGATGGCGTCGCTGTCGTTGCGGAAGATCAGACCGGGCTCCGGCCACGAGATGGTGGCCTCGCGCAGTTCGGGGTAGCGGCTGATGTAGATGCTGTGCGGCGTGTGCTCGATGTCCTCGTAGCCCCCGAAGAAGACCGCGTTGTAGAAGGTCGTTGCGAACTGGCTGACACCTCCGCCAACGTCCGGCACGAGCTCCCCAAGGCGAATCATCGGGGCCGTTACGAAGCCCTTGTCCGTTGTGCGCCGACCGACGGCTTCGTTCAACGAGAATGTCTCGCCCGGTTGCACGATCATGCCGTCTACCAGGTCGGCGAAGAGTTGGATGTTGGCGACACGGTTCTCGCAGCAGGCGTGGTTGGTGGTGCCCTCGGAGACCTTGGTGAGGGGACCCATCGCCTCAGCCTCCTCCGTGGTGAAGTCAGGCTCGGCACCGTCGACGATCGGCAGCTCCCCGGTCCGGGTCGTGGTCTTGGCGGCGGTGGCCAGTGCCTCGGCTACCTGCTCGGGGTCAAGCAGCGTTCCCGGTCGCGACGGTATGAGTGTCACGGTGTCGTCTTCATTGATCTGGAACGCGGCGTCGCGCGGTGGCAGTTCGAGGCCCTCGCGCAGGGGCGCCAGGAAGCCGTCGATGACTTCCGGATCGAACCACAGGTTGAGGTGAGCAGGGGAACCTGTCACGTCGCTGCGAAGGGCGGAGGCCAGTTGCGCCGAGGTGAATGCGGCGCGCAGGTCGTCGACACCGGCCTTGGTGAGCACGACCTCGGACCCGGTGAGGATCTCTGCCTCTTCTGCCGCGGCGTCGATGTCGGCATCGATCAGCGACGGTTCGAGGATGGTTAGTGGGACGATGGCTACCTGGCGGATAGTGGAGGCCAACGTCTCGGAGACGATCTCGTTCGCGAGGACTCGGTCTATGGCTAGGCCCCGTTGTGGGTACTCGGCGATGATGTCGGTTCCGCGGACAGAGATGGATCCGTCCGAGACACCAACCTCGATGGCGTCGGTCTCCCATCGATCGAAGACAAGGTCGAGCGCGTCGGCGTCAAACTGGGTCGAGTAGCCGATCTGGCGCTTTGAGCCGAAGCTCCCGATCCAATCCCCGAACTGGGCGAACGGACCCTCTTCCCGGCCGACGTCCATCGCCTCTTGTACAACGGCGTCTTCGTCGATGGTGAAGCCAATGGTCTGAGGGTCGAGCGCGAATTCCCGGTCGTTGACCGTGAATAGGGCAGGCGTCGCCACGAGGCCATCCTCGAAGCGATTCACGACGTCTCTAACACCGTCCTCATCGAGGCCTTCGAGGCTCTCTCCAGCGAATTCGACTCCACGGAGTACCTCGCCCGCGTGGAGAGCGCGATCGACGCCGAAGGTGATGAAAGCAAGCAAGAACAACGCCACGGGTACCGCCGCTGCGATGGCGGCTATTCGACCCTGGCGTGATTTCGGGAGGCGGAGTTTGCGGAGGATTGCAAGCACAGTGGAAGGCGGGAGTGTAGGACCCAGTCGTTCGGACCTCTTACGATGCCGCGGTGGTCGCATTTCCACCAGTTGTCGCAGGAGACGACCTCGACATCTCCGCGACATCGTTCGTCGCCTTCCAGCGTTGTCCTGAGCTGGCCGGAGCTCGCTTTCGCGGGGAATATGGCCCGGACTCGAGGCCCGGCTTCGCGGGACAGCTGGCACATCGCATCTTCGCTCGCCACCTCGATAGCGGACCCATCGAGGGTGGCGAGGCCTTCAACCAGGCGTGCCGAGAGGAGATCGGCTCTGGCATGAACATGAAGATCGGGTCGCTCGGCCTGAAACCGTCTCAGTTGCGGGGGGTGATCGAGGAAACCTCGGTCCTCTATGACAGATTCAAGGCACTGCACTTCGAGGGTTTCTCCGGCGCCGAAGTGAGCTTGGAGAGCACTCCCGCTGTGGGGGTGGTGCTCAAAGGCAGCATCGACGCCGTCTTCGATGACGAAGCCGGATGGCGCCTCGTGGACTGGAAGACAGGGGGTATCTACCAGGACGCGAAGCACCAGCTCGACTTCTATGCCTTGTTGTGGACCCTCGATAGGGGTGAGTCACCGGCACGGGTCGAGGCGGTATCGGTGAAGACGGGCGAGCGCCAGGATGCCGTTGTGACCGATGCGTCTCTCCACGAGGTGGCACTCTCTGTTGGTCGGATGGTGGACACGCTGCGGACCGCCTGGAGCGCCGAATCCGACCTCGAACGGCACGGGGGACCGTGGTGCCGGTTCTGCCCCGTGCTCAGCGCCTGCAACGAGGGCATGGCGGCCGTCAAGACCACCGGCTGACCGTAACCGCGGCGTATCTCAAGGCTCCCGAAACCGATGTCGATACACCAAGAGTGGAACCACGTCCCATCCTCGGTGTCTTCGCCGGTGGCGGCATCAAGGGGATCGCGCTCGCCGGCGCCGCCGCCGGAGCTATGGAATCGGGATGCCGCTTCGAGCGGGCGATCGGCACCTCGTCGGGCGCCCTCATCGCTTCGCTGGTGATGGCCGGGTACGACAGCGACGAGCTGGCGGAAGCGGTCCTTTCGGTCCCGTGGCCGGATCTGGCAGACACGGTTCCCATCGCATCGGTTCCGCTGGTTGGCAAGCATCTCAGCTTCGTGTTCGGCATGGGCCAGTGCTCGGGAAGGCTCCTCGAGCGAACCTGGCGCTCTCTGTTGCGTATCAAGGGCGTGCGCCGGTTCTCCGATTTGCCAAAGGACGCTCTCAAGGTTGTCACCACCGACCTCACCCACCAGCGAGGCGTGGTCATCCCCGACGATCTCTCGGCGTACGGCGTCGCCGGTGAGAGGTTCTCCGTGGCCCGGGCCGTTCACATGAGCTCGGCCGTTCCGTTCTTCTTCCGCCCGGTCCCGCTGCGCAGCCTTCGCACCGGCAGGGCGGCATTGATGGCGGACGGTGCCCTCACTTCGAGCTTCCCCTTGCGGCTGACGAGGAGCAACCTGCCGATGTTCGGCTTCAAGTTCACTGACGGGGATTGGCTGGCGCAGCCGATGGACATCAGGGGCCCGGCGTCGTTGGTCCGAGCAGTCGTTACCGCGGGGATGAGAGCATCGGGAACGGTGCGGGGCAGCCTCATGGACAGATCAACCATGGTCGAGATCCCGGCCGATATCGATCCGCTCGACTTCAACATCAACCCGCATCAAGCGCGAAGGCTGTTCGATGGAGGCCGCGACGCCGCAGTGCAGTTCTTCGACCGGCTCGAGGAAGAGGCGGTCTTGTCCTACTTCCGGCCAAAGGCGGCCGACGGCTAGGCGGCGAGGGAGCCATCGCCGGTTTGACGAAGCCCGAGGCTGACCTCGTCAACGATGTCGATGAGCTCGCGACGCATGCCGTCCAGGCTGTCTTGCACCTGGGAGACGGACTTCCCGATCTCGGTGAGAGCCCGCTTGGCATCGGAGAGCTGGCGCGCCTTGGAACGGATCTTGGAGATCGCTGCTCCGACGGCTGCAGCGTCGACTCCGTCACTGTCGCTCGAGTGGTTGGCAAGTGCCGCGGCCCAGCGCAAGGCAGCCTCGAGCAACGGGCCGGCTCCGTCGTCGACGACCAGGACGGCGTCGCCGAAGCGTCCCAGGGGACCCACCTCGGCCGGAAACGCGTCGACCGCCGAGACGCAGAGCGCAACATCGCCGGTGCGATTGGCCATCGCCCGCTCCAGCTCGGCCAAGATGCCGTTGGCGCCGTGGAGGCCCAACCGGGTCTGATTCTTCGCCTCCACCACGACGCGCCTGCCTGAGGGCAGGATGAACACAAAGTCGCCAACCAAAGCCTCGGAGCCGAGCTGGCCGCCTTGACGCGAAGTCCGCTCAACGATGCAGCCGCCCATGGACCTCGCGATGGTGCGAAGCCGCTCCTCTATGGCGTCCTCGAAATCGACCCCCTTGGCCGTGCCGACCAATGCCTCCTCTTGACGACCCCGGTCCCTGCCCAACTGAGCAAAGAGCTCGCGGAAGAGCACCTCCATCTGTGTGGACAAGGCGCTGAATCCCGAGCCATCCGCTGTTGGGTCGAGGGCGTGGGTCAGGCGTTCGTCGAAGGCCTGGAGTTGATCTGACAGACCGTCCACAAGCCGGGCTGCCGAGCTGCCCTCGAGTTGTGGGTCGAGACCCGCCAACGTCGAGTCCCTCCACGAGCGGAAGTCGTCGAGCGCTTTGCCCATCAGGGACTCGCGGTGGGCGGGGTCGAGCTGTTTTGATATTGAGGAACTACCGGCGGCCAACAGTTCCGTGACTCGACGCTCGGCCTCTACCGTCGTGTCGGCGAGGGCGCGGCGCACCGTCTGGTCAACATCGCCAAGGTCGATGGCAACGCCCGCGGTGAGCAATGTGTGGGCGCCAACGGCC
>JAZFSG010000034.1:0-12410 GCA_036446035.1 Acidimicrobiia bacterium
ACTACGAGGACCTACTCACCGAGAACCCCATCTTCATGGAGCGGACCCAGGGTGTCGGAGTCATCACCCCCGAGGAGTGCCTCGCCCTCGGCATCACGGGCCCGACGGCGCGTTCCGCTGGCATCAAATGGGACCTCCGCAAGGCGTTCCCCTATTCGGGCATCGAGGAGTTCGACTTCGATGTGCCAACCGGGCGTCATGGCGATGTCTATGACCGGTATGTGGTGAGGATCGCCGAGATCTACGAGTCGCTCAAGATCGTCGAGCAGGCGGCCAACGCCATGCCCCCCGGCGACTATCGCACCGAGGACCGCAAGGTGACGCCTCCACCTCGAGCCCGCATCGACCAGTCGATGGAGGCACTGATCCATCATTTCAAGATCTTCACTGAGGGGTTCAAAGTGCCGGCAGGCGAAACCTATGTCGCCGTTGAGAGTCCACGGGGGGAACTCGGCGTGTACATGGTCTCCGATGGAAGCGCCAAGCCGTGGCGGATGCATGTGAGGGGGCCGTCGTTCGCCAATCTGCAGGCGGTGCCGGTCATGGGCAGCGACTCCATCATCGGTGACCTCGTCGCCACCATCGCATCGCTCGATCCGATCATGGGGGACGTCGACAGGTGAGCGTTCTTACCGGAAACGACCTCAAGAACGCGCTTGCCATTCTGCAGCGCTATCCGGACAAGCGCTCGGGAGTCATGCCGTTGCTGTACATGGTGTCGCGAGTCGAGGGGCACGTCACCGATGCCGGGATGAAGCAAGTGGCCGAGCTCACCGGTCTGACTGCCGTTCAGGTGCAATCGGTTGCCAGCTTCTACACGATGTTCAAGCGAGAGGACACCGGCAAGTACCTCATTTCCGTCTGCACGTCCATCTCTTGCTTTCTCCTCGGTGCCGACGGAGTGCTGGCCGCAGTCGAGGACGAGACCGGGGTTCCCGATGGCGAGACGGGGCATGACGGCATGTTCTCGGTCGAACACGCCGAGTGCATCGGTGCCTGCGGCGGGGCTCCGGCAGTCCAGGTCAATTACGAGCTAGTGGAAGGTGTGACCGACGACAAGGCCCGCGGTCTATGTCGCTGGCTTCGTGACGGTCGACCCGAGTTAGTCCTCTCCGACGAGATGCAGCAGCTGTTCGGCGGAACCCGCTCTTTCGAGTGGGGACCACCCGAGGCGTCTGGATCCTCAGGGCCCTATCCGGCCTTCGGGCCATACGGCACCGCTGAGGAGGGAAAGTGAGGATCCTCACCGAGCGCATGGAGGCCCATCCTGCCGACAGCCACACGCTGGAGCGCTATCGGGCGACCGACGGCTACTCGGCCCTCTCCAAGGCGTTTGGCATGGCCCCCGAAGACATCATCGAGGCGGTCAAGACCTCCTCGATCCGAGGCCGCGGCGGCGCCGGATTCCCCACTGGCGTCAAGTGGGGGTTCCTCCCTCCCGACCGTTTTCCCCGATATCTGGTCGTGAACGGCGATGAGTCCGAGCCGGGGACCTTCAAGGACAGACAGCTCATGGAGCGCGATCCACACCAGCTGCTCGAGGGCATCATCATCTCCAGCTTCGCCCTCGGGGTTAGCCAGGCGTTCATCTATGTCAGGGGCGAGTACCCGAAGTCGGCGCGCCGAGTGCAGGCCGCGATCGACGAGGCATACGCGGCCGGACTCCTCGGTGCCGACATTCTGGGCTCCGGCTTCGGGCTCGACGTCACCTTGCACCTCGGCGCCGGTGCTTACATCTGCGGCGAGGAGACGGCGCTGCTCAACAGCCTCGAAGGCAGGCGCGGCGAGCCCCGGATCAAGCCTCCCTTTCCGGCCGTCGAGGGTCTCTACGCCAAGCCGACCATCGTCAACAACATCGAGACGTTGTCCAACGTCCCGTGGATCGTCAACAACGGTGGCGTCGCCTACGGCATGATCGGACCCGATGGATCGTCCGGCACCAGGATGTTCAGCCTCAGCGGCCACGTCGCCAAGCCCGGCAACTACGAGGTCGTGATGGGCATGTCGTGGCGCGAGTTCATCTTCGACATCGGTGGCGGCATCCGCGACGGCCGCCAGCTGAAGGCCTGGATCCCTGGGGGAGCGTCTGCGCCCTGGTTCACTCCGGACCTTCTCGATATGCCTGTCACGATCGACGATGCCGGGAAGAGCAACTCGATGTTGGGCTCAGGGGCCATCATCATCATGGACGACAGAACCTGCGTTGTGCAGGCGGCCCATCGCATCGTCAAGTTCTTCTCTCACGAGTCCTGCGGCCAGTGCACGCCATGTCGTGAGGGCACGACCTGGCTCGAGATGGTGCTCGACCGGATCGAACACGGACAAGGGCGCTCGATGGACCTCGACCTCCTTCTGGATATCTCGGACAACATCTCGCCGGGGCTGCGGTGGCCGCCGGCGATGACGACGATCTGCCCCCTTGGCCCTTCGGCGACGGCGCCGATCGTCTCGATCATGACCCACTTCAAGGATGAGGTTGGCTCCCATGTGCACGAGGGGAGGTGCCCCCTTGGCTGACCAGGTGGCGTTCTCCGTCGACGGACGCCAGATGGAGGCCGACTCCGGAGAGCTGCTCATCGAGGCGTGTGAGGACAATGGCGTCTACATCCCGCGGTTTTGCTGGCACAAGCGGATGAAGCCTGTCGGCATGTGTCGCATGTGCCTCGTCGAGGTCGAGGGTCCGCGCGGCGTCGCCCTCGTCCCATCGTGCACGACCCGGATCGCACCGGACATGGTGGTCCACACGGCGTCAGACACGGTGAAGAAGGCACAGGAGGGTGTCCTCGAGTTCCTCCTCATCAACCATCCGCTTGACTGTCCCGTCTGTGACCGAGCAGGCGAGTGTCCGCTCCAGGACCAGACGATGGCCTACGGACCAGGGGAGAGCCGCTTCGTCGAGGAGAAGCGTCACTACACCAAGCCGATCCCCATCAGTGACCTGGTGATGCTCGATCGCGAGCGGTGCATCCTTTGCGCCCGCTGCACGCGCTTCTCCGACGAGATCTCGGGTGACCCCCTCATCGAGTTCATCGATAGAGGCAATGGCACCCAGGTCCTCACGTTCACCGACGAGCCTTTCGCCAGCTACTTCAGCGGCAACACCGTCGAGATCTGCCCCGTCGGGGCACTCACCGCTGTGCCCTACAGATTCAAGGCCCGGCCATGGGACCTCGAGGCTGTTGAGAGCTCGTGCTCCGATTGCAGTGTCGGGTGCCGCGTGTCGGTTCAGGCCAGCCAGAACGAGATCCTGCGGATCAACGGCGTCGATAGCGATCCCGTCAACCACGGCTGGTTGTGTGACAAGGGACGCTTTGCTTTCGAGGCGACGACTTCGGAGGCCCGGCTGGACGCGCCACTAGTGAGAGATCACAGCGGTGATTTGATGATCGCGGACTGGACGACGGCCCTCGACGCGGCGGCCGAGAGGCTCGGGGCTCTCGGCGTAGGTGAGATCGCGGGACTTGGGGGAGCTCGCTCGACGAACGAAGAGGCCTTCGCCTTCGGCAAGTTCCTGCGAGCGGTTGCCGACACACCACACCTCGACTGCCAGCTCGGCGAGGGGCTCGATCCGCAGTTCGTCGTTGGGGTCACGCCGCGGGCGACCATCGATGATCTCGACACCGCAGGAGCCATCCTGCTGTGGGGTCCTGACCTCAAGGAGGAGCTACCGGTGCTGTACCTGCGGGTGCGTCGTGCTGCCACCGAGCTCGGGATTCCTCTCGTGGTTGTCCACCCGCGTCGCACCGGTCTCGACGATGTCGCGGCCCACAAGCTGGCGTATCGCCCCGGCGAAGGTCTCGACGTCCTGGCTTCCATCGCTGGAGGCAACGGAGCCATCGGCGAGCTCCTGGCCAAGGGAAGCGTCGTCGCGCTCATCGGACGGACCGGTCTCAGCGAAGACCAACAGCTGGCAGAGTCCGTTGGCGCATTCGTCCGCGACCTGCCCGAGGGCAAGCTCATGCCTCTCGTCCGCCGGTCGAACACATACGGCGCTCTCGACATGGGCGTGGCCCCAACGCTGCTTCCGGGTCGAACCTCGGTGCGCAGTCCCGAAGCACGGGCCGCACTGGAAGAGCACTGGGGACCGATCCCGGAGCGAGCAGGCAGCGGGGCGCTCGGCATCCTCGAAGGCCTAGTCGCAGGAACCATCAAGGGCTTGGTGCTGCTTGGCAGCGACCCCGTTTCGGATTTCGGGGATCCTGGTCTGGCTGCGAGAGCTCTCGGCGCCGCCGAGGTGGTCATTGCTCTCGACACCTTCGCCAGCCCATCGGTCGAGATGGCCGATGTTGTCTTCCCCGTCTTGGGGTTCGCCGAAGTCGAGGGGACGGTCACCAACCTCGAAGGCAGGGTGCAAAAGGTCAACCAGCTCATCCCGGGACCGGGATCCAGCCGGGCCGCCTGGGAGGTCATCGAGGACCTGGCGCGGCGCATGGGAAGCTCGCTCGGGTTCACCTCGGCGGCAGGGATCAGCGCCGAGATCGCTGCCATCGCCCCTGCCTATAGCGGGATCAGCTGGGAGCGGCTGAGCGTCGGGAAGGACCGGGTTGGGGTGGTCGTTCCAGCGGAGGAAGGCTCACAACCCCTCGTCCACATCCCGGTTGCTGGGTCGGCGACGAGGGCCCCAGACGGTCTCGCGCTCCATCTGGCCCGCGTCCTCTACGACGGGGGACTGCGGGTCGGCCTCTCGCCTTCCCTGGCGCGGTTGGCACCGACCGCGGCGGCCTACCTCAACCCCACCGACGCCGCCAAGATGAAACTAGACGAATCAATGCGGGTGCGGGCCTCGACCAACGGCACGAGCGCGGATCTCCCGGTTCGGCTGGACGCCTCGCTGGCGCAGGGAACCATCTACATCCCATATCAGCTCGCCGACACGGTTGGGTTGACGGCCACTCCGACGATCACCATCGAGGCCGTGTGATGGATACGTTCATCGAAGCCGCCATCAAAGTCGTCGCCGTCTTCGCACTGCTAGTCCTGAATACGCTGCTCTTGGTTTGGGCTGAGCGCAAGATCGTCGCCGACATGCAGAACCGCATCGGGCCCAATCGGGCGGGCCCTTTCGGAATACTGATCACGCTTGCCGACGGGCTGAAGCTGTTCCTCAAGGAGCACATCACGCCACGTCGGGCGGAGCTAGGCACCTACCTCGCAGCACCCGCCATGGCCTTGCTGCCGGCGCTGCTGATCTTTCTCGTCATTCCGATCGGGCGTCCCTTCCACATAGGGGACCGTCTGATCACCATGCAGGCGACTGATCTCAATGTTGCCGTGCTGTTCGTTCTGGCGATCTCGTCGATAGCGGTCTATGCGATCGTCCTCGCCGGATGGTCGTCTGGTTCCAAGTACCCGCTGCTCGCCGGGGTGAGAGCCACTGCCCAAGCCATCTCCTACGAGACGGCTATGGCGCTGGCGATCGTTCCCGTCATCGTGTTCGCTTCCACCCAAGCTGGCGGTGAGGCCGGGACCGGCCTGATGTCGCTATCGCGCATCGTCGAGCTGCAGTCAGGCTCCTTCGGTGGCTTCCTGCCGGCATGGTTCGGTATCGCCCTGATCCCCAGCTTCGCCATCTTCGCCATCGCCGGAATAGCCGAGACCAACCGCGCGCCGTTTGACCTCGTTGAGGCGGAGCAGGAGCTGGTTGGTGGATTCCACACCGAGTACTCGTCGATCCGCTTCGCTCTGTTCTTCCTCGCCGAGTACATCAACATGTTCAACATCTCCGCCATCGCCGTCATCCTGTTCTTTGGTGGTTGGAACGGCCCCACTTTCGACAGCGTGCTTCCGGCGTTCGTAAGCGGCCTTCTTCCCGTTGCCTGGTTCATGATCAAGACCTGGGTGCTGTTGTTCGGCTTCATCTGGATTCGAGCCACGCTGCCGCGGCTGCGCTACGACCAGCTCATGCAGTTCGGTTGGAAGCGACTCATACCCGCGGCCCTGGTGTGGCTGGTGCTCTTCGTCGTGGTGACGGGCTTCAAGTCGTTCGGTGCGCCATGGAGTTGAGGAGAGTTCATGTTCGATGACTTCCTGAAGCCGTTGGCCGGTTTCAAAGTGACGTTTTCGCAGATGTTCAAACGACGTGTCACCACTCAGTACCCCGAGCAGAAGAGAGTCAAGCCGCAGCGGTTCCATGGGCGGCACGTGCTGAACCGTTATCCGGACGGCATGGAGAAATGCATCGGATGTGAGTTGTGCGCCGGTGTGTGTCCTGCCCGCTGCATCTACGTGCGCGGCGAGGACAACGATCCTGAGGAACCGGTCAGCCCCGGCGAGCGGTTCGGGTTCGTATACGACATCAACATGCTGCGCTGCATCTTCTGTGGTCTCTGCGTCGAGGCCTGCCCAACAGAGGCCATAACGATGACGCAGCTGTTCGAGATCTCGGTGACCAACCGCGGTGACGCCATCTACGACAAGAAGGCGCTGCTGGTCGGCGAGGACGGAACCCCCAACCACCCTCTTGGTGACTCGCCGTTCATCGCCATCGAAGAGCTGCAGGCCGCCGACGGATGGATGAGGGCGACCGCCTCCGCCGGCAGGTCCGCATACGAGGGTGTTGTCGCGTGGACGCCAAGTGCGGGGGCCGGTCTGCGTCCCGCAGAGATCGGCCAGTCGACGCCTTCCGAGGACGGCGCCTGATGGAAGCAGTCGTCTTCTGGGTATTTGCGACTATCGCGGTTGCCGGGGCGCTCCTCATGGTGTGGTCGCGCAACACCGTTCACGCGGCCCTCGGGCTGATGGCGACGCTGTTCTCGGTGGCCGTGCTCTACGTCGTCAACGAAGGACACTTCCTCGCCGCCGCTCAGGTGTTGGTGTACGCGGGGGCTGTGATGACCCTCTTCCTCTTCGTGATCATGTTGATCGGCGTTGACAAGACCGAGGACACGACAGACGCGCTGCGCGGACAGCGCTCCGTTGGACTGCTGGTCAGCGCCAGCTTCGCCGCCGTGCTGCTGGCAGTCGGCTCGTCGGCGTGGATCACCGGAGACCCTTCTGGGGCCGAGCCCATCGGTACGGCGGAAGCGATCGCCGACCGGCTCTTCAACGAGTGGGTACTCCCCTTCGAGTTGACGGCGATCCTGCTGATCATCGCCGCCGTCGGCACCATCGCCCTTGGCTTCTACAAGCCGGCTATGCGTGAGGCACCAACGGAAACCTCAGCTGAGACCCCCGCTGAAACCGAAGCCCCGGTCGGGGAGGACTCGCCGTGACCACGACGCCGGCTGACTGGGTGGTTTCCTCCCCCCTAGGGGGATGTGTCGGAGAGTCCTCGGGGCTCGGAGGCGGAGGGGGCTCACTCGCGGGCGCGTGGTTTGGTGCAGCCCCCCTCCCCGGCCCTTCGAGCCGGTACTCCCCCCCAAGGAGGGAGAAACCTGAAAGCTCCTGCAAGCCAGGAGCGAGAAGCGAGAAGCGAGAGACACCTCATGGTTAGCGCCGGGTACTTCATGGGGTTGGCGGCGGTGCTGTTTGCCATCGGCGCCTCCGGGGTCCTGTTGCGGCGCAACGCGCTCATCATGTTCATGTCGATCGAGCTGATGCTCAATGCGGTGAACCTCACATTCGTGGCCGCGGGTCGCGATCTGGGAAATATTGACGGCCAGGTCGCTGTGTTATTCGTGATGGTGGTTGCTGCAGCAGAAGTCGTTGTCGGCCTCGCCATCATCGTGACAGTCTTCCGTCGGCGCTCGACGGCGTCCGTCGACGATCTCTCGGAGCTTCGAGGCTGATGATCGACCTCATCTGGCTCGCAATCGCGTTTCCTCTGGCCGGAGTGGTCGCACTGCTCCTGTTCGGGCGCCGCCTCGGCGAACCGGGCGCCGGCATCCTCGGAACCCTCACGGTTGCCGGCTCGTTCGTTGTGGCGGCGGCGGCCTCCATCGACTTCTTCACCGGCACCGGCGAAGCCCACATCGTGCGGCTCTTCGATTGGATACCCGCACTCGGACTGGATGCCGAGCTGCTGTGGGACCCGCTGGCCGCGGTCATGACGCTGGTGGTGACCGGAGTCGGCACGCTCATCCACCTCTACTCGATCGGCTACATGGCCGGAGACGAGCGTTACGGCCGTTTCTTCATGTACCTCAACCTGTTCATTGCCTCGATGCTCACTCTGGTGCTCGGCGCCAACTTCGGGCTCCTGTTCGTCGGCTGGGAGCTTGTCGGTCTCAGCTCCTTCTTGCTGATCAGTTTCTGGTTCACCAAGCCGAGCGCCGCCGCCGCCGGTAAGAAGGCCTTCGTCGTCAACAGGATCGGCGACTTCGGGTTCCTGATCGCCTTGATGATCATCTTCGCCAACTTCGGCACCTTCGCCTATGGAGAGGTGTTCGAGGAGGCGGCGGGGACGCTCACGTCGGGGGTGGCGACGGCAGTGGCCCTCCTGCTCTTCGTCGGCGCCGCGGGCAAGTCGGCGCAGCTGCCGCTCCACATCTGGCTCCCGGACGCCATGGAGGGCCCGACGCCGGTATCCGCCCTGATCCACGCGGCGACGATGGTCACCGCCGGCGTCTACATGGTTGCCAGGACCGCAGCTCTGTTCGAGCTGTCGCCAACGGCATCGGGTGTGGTGGCGACGGTTGGCATGATCACGGCACTTGGCGCTGCCACCGTTGCTCTCGGCCAGCGCGACATCAAGCGGGTGTTGGCCTACTCCACCATCAGCCAGCTCGGATACATGTTCCTCGGGGTCGGGGCCGGTGCCTACACCGCAGGGATCTTCCATCTCTTCACCCATTCCTTCTTCAAGGCCCTGCTCTTCCTCGGTGCCGGCTCGGTGATCCACGCCATGGCGGGCGAGCAAGACATGAGACGGATGGGCGGCCTCCGCAAGCACATGCCGCTGACGTTCGGAACGATGGTCGTCGCCTGGCTCGCCATCTCCGGCATCCCTCCTCTGTCTGGCTTCTGGTCGAAGGACGAGATACTCGCCGCAACCTTTGAGCACGGCGGTGCATGGATCGTCCTGTGGTTCATCGGGATCATCACGGCGCTGTTGACCGCCCTCTACATGGCGCGTCTCATGTATCTGACTTTCTGGACGAAGCCGAAGTGGGGGGACGAGGTCCACCCCCACGAGTCTCCGCTGCTCATGGTCGTGCCGCTCGTCGCTCTGGCCGCGGCGTCGCTTGTCGCCGGGATCATCAATACCCCATGGCGCCTCGGCTTCGAGCACTTCCTCGAGCCCTCGTTCGAGGGGGTCGAGCTGGCGCACGTCCCCGCAGCTGGAACGCAATGGGTGCTGGCGATCGTCTCCGTCCTGGCAGGACTGGCTGGGTTGGCATATGCGACGCGGCGCTACTTCTACCGGCCGGCGCCGCCCGAGGAGTCGGACACCTGGCGCTGGGTGCGCAACGGCTACTACGTCGACAACCTCTACGGGGACACGCTGGTTCGACCGGGCAAGTTGGGCGCGGCCTGGACCGCCTTCGTTGCTGACCAGCGGGGCCTCGACGGCGTAGTCAACGGCGTCGGATGGCTGGTGCGTCGTCTCGGGGCCGTGCTGCGACCGCTGCAGACGGGCTTCGTTCGGTCGTACGGCGCCGCCATGATGATCGGCACCGTCGTCGTCTTGGTGTGGCTGGTATCGAGGGCGGGCCTGTGAGCGACTTTCCAACTCTCACGCTTCTCATCCTGCTGCCGCTTGCCGGCGCCGCGGCGGTGGCCGCCATCCCGCGTCGCCGCTCCGAGCTGCTGTTCCCAACGGCGGTAGCAGTGAGCCTGTTGCCACTTGCCGTCGCCGGCTATGTCGTGTGGGAGTTCGCTGCCGGCGAAGCCGGGTTCCAGTTCACCGAGAAGGTGCTGTGGTTCGAGCCGTGGGGCGTTTCCTACTTCGTCGGGGTTGACGGGATCTCCTTGCTGCTGGTTGCGCTAACCGCATTCCTCGTGCCGATCTCGCTGTTGGCCTCTGCCTCCATCAGCGATCGCCGCAAGGAGTACTTCGTTGCGATGCTGGTGCTGGAAACAGGGCTGCTCGGCACCTTCGTGACTCTCGACCTTCTGCTGTTCTTCGTCTTCTTCGAAGTGGCGCTGGTGCCGATGTATGTGATCATCGGGCTTTGGGGTGGCGAACACCGGGTGTACGCCGCCGTGAAGTTCTTCCTGTACACGGCGCTGGGATCCGGGCTCATGTTCGCCGGCATCCTGTCGCTGGGACTGATCGCCGGCGACCAGACCGGGTCGGCGACGTTCGATTACACGGCCCTGCTGCAGCTCGACCTCCCGTACGGGACGCAGATGGCGCTGTTCTTGGCGTTCGGGGCGGCGTTCGCCATCAAGGTGCCACTGTTCCCCTTCCACACCTGGCTGCCGGACGCCCACGTCGAGGCACCGACGGCTGGTTCGATCCTGCTTGCAGGCGTCCTGCTGAAGCTGGGGACGTACGGCTTCATCCGGTTCAACTTGGCTCTGTTCCCTGAGGCCACCGTCGACATGGTTCCCGTGATGGTCACCTTGGCCGTCATCGGAATCATCTACGGAGCGATAGTCGCCATCGTCCAGCCTGATCTGAAACGCCTCGTTGCTTACTCCTCGGTGAGCCATCTCGGCTTTGTGGTGCTCGGGATCTTCGCGCTGACTCGCTCCAGCCTCCAGGGCGGGATCATCCAGATGGTCAATCACGGCCTCACCACGGGAGCACTGTTCCTCTTGGTGGGGATGATCTACGAGAGGCGACACACGAGGCTGATCGCCGACTACGGAGGCATCGCCAGCGTCATGCCCCTATTCGCAGGCGCCTTCCTGTTCATAGCCTTCGCCTCCATCGGTCTGCCGGGACTCAACGGCTTCGTCGGCGAGTTCCTGGTGCTGACGGGGAGCTACCTGTCGGTTCCCGCTGCCGCGATCGTCGCCGCCTTCGGTGTGGTGCTGGCGGCCATCTATCTGCTGTGGGCGTACGAGCGGGTGTTCACCGGGCCGATAACGCACGAAGAGAACAGCCTGCTCGCCGACCTGTCGCCGCGGGAGTGGGCTGCGCTGTTGCCGATGGCGGCGTTGATCATCTATCTCGGCGTCTATCCCAAGCCGGCCCTCGACAGGATCGAGCCGTCTGTGGACGCACTGCTCGAGCGCATCGAGCAGACAACCGACTACGTGGTGCCTGAATTCGGGAGCGAAGGATGATGTCGTTCCTCGGGGTCGCGGTTGAGGTCGTTCTGGTCATCGGCGCACTAGCGGTGCTGACGGTTGACTTGGTATGGGAGCCGCCGCGTCGGGTACTCGGGATCCTGACGGGAGTAACCCTGGCCGTCGCGGCCGGCTTCGGCTGGCTGCAATGGGACCAGACCGTCGGGGACGCCAACCCAACCCTTCAGTACTCGGACATGATCGCCCTCGACGGGTACGGGGCCCTAGCCGGTCTGGTGGCCATCGTTGTCGCCGCTGCCGCCATAGCTGCCGCGTGGAGCCTCATCACGGAGATGGAGGGGCGGTCCGCCGAGCTGATCGTTCTCATGCTGTTGGCGACATCGGGGGTCCACCTGATGGCCGCCTCAGCCAACTTCATGGTGCTCTTCCTCGGCCTCGAGATCCTCTCCATCAGCCTCTACGTGATGGCCGGATACACGAGGAACCGCGCCGGTGCCGACGAGGCGGCCTTGAAGTACTTCCTGCTGGGTGCGTTCGCGTCCGCAGTCTTCCTATACGGCGTTGCCCTGGTCTTCGCGGGAACGGGCAGTCTTAGCGTCTACGGCATTGCCCAGTTCTTCGTGCGCTCGCTTGTGCTGCGGCCCGCTGTCCTCGTTGCCGGTCTCGGACTCATGATCGTGGGACTTGCCTTCAAGGTGAGTGCGGTTCCGTTCCACATGTGGGCGCCGGACGTCTACCAGGGCGCGCCCGGAGGCCTCGTCGGCTTCATGGCGGCCATGGCCAAGCTCGGCGGTTTCGCGGCGCTTGGTCGTGTGCTGGTTGTCGCCTTCGAGAGTCGGATCGACGACTGGGGACCAGTGATCGCGGTGGTGGCGGTTGCCTCCGTCGTGATCGGCACTGCACTCGCCATCGCCCAAACGGACGTCAAGCGGATGCTGGCGTACTCGTCCGTGGCTCACGCCGGCTTCATTCTCACCGGCCTGCTTGGCGCCGACCTGGGCTCGATGTGGTTCTACCTAGCTACCTACGTCTTCCAGGTGCTCGGCGCCTTCACCGTGGTTTCGATCATCTCGGGCCCGGGGAGCGGCCCCACACCGCTGACCAGCCTTGCCGGGTTGGGCAAGGGCAGCCCGCGCCTGGCTGCGCTCATGGGCTTCTTCATGCTGGCGATGGGAGGGATCCCGCTTTCGGCCGGCTTCGTCGGCAAGGCCGCCGTCTTCCAGTCCGCGATCGACGGCGGTTACCTGTGGGTGGTCATCGTCTCGCTGATCGCAGCCACTGCAGGCCTCTTCTTCTATCTCCGCGTGACTGTCCTGATGTACATGCATGAC
>JAZFSG010000035.1:0-32277 GCA_036446035.1 Acidimicrobiia bacterium
CGAGGCCGCCGCCGCGGCAGACTTTCGTGGCTCGCCCACCATCGTGATCGCCGGTCTGGACCCTTTCTCCGATCCCGACGCGCCGGTCGGCTTGTCGTGTCGGGTTTACCGGACCGACGACGGGTACGCCGGTTCACCCAGTCTCGACCAGTTGCGCGGCGCTCTGTCGTCAGCGGCGGGGAGCTGATCAATGGTCACCAATATCGAACGAGCAAGACTCCTGGCGCTCATCGACTACGGCGCCCAGGTTGTCGACGTGCTTCCGGAGGGCGAGTACGCCGCTCAGCACATTCCTGGAGCCATCAACTTGCCACTCGAGCAACTCTCCGCTGAAACCGTTCAGGTGTTGAGCCGTGACAAGCCAGTGGTGGTGTACTGACACGACGGTCTGTGAGACATGTCTCCGCGAGCCGCGTGTCGGCTCGAAGCTCTCGGATTCGAACAGGTCTTCGACTACACGGCCGGGATTGCCGAGTGGAAGGCAGCAGGACTGCCGACTGAGGGATCCGAAGAACCCGGCCTGCAGATCTCCGATGCGACCCGCCCCGACATCCCCACTGCCGAGCCCGATGAGCTTCTCGGCGATGTCCTGGCCCGCGCCAGTGATGCTGGCTGGGACGAGGCACTCGTCGTCGACTGCGATGGCGTGGTGGTGGGGCGTCTACGCGGCGCGAGTTGGAAGGCTGATCCAGCCATACGCGCAGGGGACGCCATGCAGTCTGGACCGACGACTGTTCGTCCCAATGGATCGCTCCATTCCCTTGTCGACAGAATGGAGGAGCGTGGCACGCTCCTCGTGGTGGTATCTGACCCGCAGGGCCGGCTCATAGGTGTGGTTCTGGCTGATGATGCCCGTCGGCTGGCAGTGGGGGAGCGTCCGGAGCTCGTCTGGCAGGACTGCGATGGTTGTCCGGGCCGCTGGAGGGCGCGGGCTAGTAGCTAATCGATGGTCACTGGTTCGATGGAGGAGCTTGAGGCTCGCGGCAGGATCTCCGCGCCCACAATCCCAACAGAATCCCAACACGAGGGCGGGACAAGTCGGGACCTCCAGGGATTCCGCGGGAACAAGGAGCCAGGCAACTCCTGGCGAAAGCAGCAAAGCCCCTGGTCAGCGTCCCCTTGATATGCCTTCACACGGCAGAGGTCACAGGTTCGATTCCAGTAGCGTCCACGGCCGGAGCCACGGAGTCTCATGCGGGACTAGGTTGGGCGCGTGAGTGACTCCCCGTTCGCGGCCATCTATCGCAGATCGCTGGATGACGCTGAGGGTTTCTGGGGAGCTGCCGCGGACGAGATCGATTGGGCCAGGCAGTGGGACGCGGTCCTCGACAGGTCGGCAACGCCGGCGGCACGGTGGTTCGTCGGTGGCGAGTTGAACACCTGCCACAACGCTCTCGATCGTCATGTTGAGAACGGTCGGGCTGAGCAAGCAGCACTGATCTACGACAGCGCTGTAACCGGAGACACCCGGGTCTACAGCTACCGGGAGCTACGTGACGAGGTGGCTCTCTTTGCCGGCGTGCTGAGTCGCAATGGGGTCGCTCGCGGAGACCGTGTCGTCATCTATATGCCGATGATCCCGCAAGCGGTCATCGCCATGCTGGCTTGCGCCCGGCTTGGCGCGGTTCACTCCGTTGTGTTCGGCGGGTTCGCATCCAAGGAGCTCGCCACCCGGATTGATGATTGCGAGCCAAAGGTGGTCGTATCGGCCTCGTGTGGGATCGAGGTCGATCGGATCATTGAATACAAGCCGCTGCTCGACGCCGCACTCGAGATGACGGCGAACCAACCCGTTTGTGTCGTGTATCAGCGCGAGATGTTGACGGCGGACATGCAACCCGACCGCGATCGCGATTGGGACGACGAGATGGCTCTCGCATCACCGCACGACTGCGTTCCGGTGCTCGCTACCGATCCGCTCTACATCCTCTACACGTCCGGCACGACCGGTCAGCCCAAAGGGATCGTCCGCGACAACGGAGGCCACGCCGTTGCACTGAAGTGGACAATGAAGAACGTCTACGACGTCAGTCCGGGAGAGGTCTATTGGGCCGCTTCGGACGTCGGCTGGGTGGTTGGGCACTCCTACATCGTGTACGGGCCGCTTCTTCAGGGCTGTACAACCGTGTTGTACGAGGGCAAACCGGTCGGCACACCCGACGCAGGTGCTTTCTGGCGGGTCATCGCCCAACATCAAGTCGCGAGCATGTTCACCGCGCCCACTGCAATTCGAGCCATCCGGCAGCAAGATCCCGACGGGGGACTGATCCCCCAGTATGACCTGAGCGAGTTCCGCTCACTCTTCCTCGCCGGAGAGCGATGCGATCCTGACACGCTGTTGTGGGCGGAGAATCATCTAGGGGTTCCCGTAATTGACCACTGGTGGCAAACCGAAACGGGATGGGCCATCGCTACGAGTTGCCTGGGCATGGAAGTGCCCACCGTGGTGCCGGGGTCACCGGGCCGACCTGCCCCCGGATGGGACCTGGTCGTGATGGGACTCGACGGGAAAGAAGCCAGGGCCGGCGAGGTTGGCGCGCTGTGCGCCCGGCTGCCCATGCCCCCGTCGTCGCTCCCTACCTTGTGGAACGCAGATGAGCGGTTCGTCGACACATACCTGTCGGGCTACCCGGGATTCTATGAGACAGCAGATGCTGGCTTCATCGACGACGACGGGTATGTCCATGTCATGGCTCGTACCGATGACATCATCAACGTGGCGGGACATAGGCTCTCCACAGGAGCGCTCGAGGAGGTTCTCACTTCTCATCCCGACGTCGCCGAATGTGCGGTGGTCGGCGTCTCCGATCAGCTTAAGGGCCAGGTCCCCGTCGGATTCCTGGTGCTCAAGGTGGGTGCCGGCAGCGAGGAAGACGAGGTCGTGAGCGACGTCGTCGCATCGGTCCGCGAGAGGATCGGCCCCGTGGCGTCCTTCAAGTCTGCCGTCGTGGTCGATCGGCTTCCCAAAACCCGATCAGGCAAGATCTTGCGTGGCACCATTGCTCGCATTGCTGATGACGCGCCATGGACTGTGCCGGCAACAGTCGACGATCCAGTCATCCTCGACGAGATCGCAGCGGCGCTATCCACGATTGGGTATCCCCGATGAGCCCCGTAACAACTGGCCATGAGCAGCTCGTCGCCATAGCAGAGGCCGAGATCCGAACCTTGTCAGTGGAGGAAGCTAGGGATGCACAGGCATCGGGAGCGCTCCTGGTGGATCTCCGAGATGTGCGGGAGGTCCAACGGGACGGAATGATCCCCGGCTCCTATCACGTACCTCGGGGCATGCTCGAGTTCTGGGTCGACCCGAGTTCCCCATATCACCATGAGGCACTTACATCAGCCGACCAGCTGGTGCTCTACTGCGACCTGGGTTGGCGGTCGGCCCTAGCCGCCAAGACGCTGCAGGAAATGGGCTTCACCAACGTTGGCCACATTGGCGGAGGGCTAGAAGCGTGGAAGGACGTAGGCGGCCCCATTGAACGCGCCGACGGCTAAGCAGCGAGGCTGATCTAGCCGGTCAGGGTCGCGTCACGGTCAGGTTCTGCCGAGCCCAGGTTCCGGAGCACCGATGAGCGCTACCCGATTTCCGAAAGCACCAACACCTTCCTCCATCTGGTGGTGGGCTTCACCGATGTTCTCAAATGAGAACACGTCACCGACACAGGGATCGATCGTGCCGTCGATCACGAGCTGGTTATACGCCAGAGCTTGTTCGTCGTTTGTTCCATGAGAACCCTGGAGGCGCTTCTGGCGCACCCAGTGGTACCGCAGGTCGGCGACGGCGGTGTATCCGGTCGTTCCTGCACAGATGACGACCATCCCGCCGGGCTCGCAGACGAAGATGCTGGTGGGGATGGTCGCCTCTCCGGGATGTTCGAAGACGATGTCGGGATTGCGTCGCTCTCCGAGCTGTTCCCACAACGCCTTGCCGAAGGCCCGGCACCCGTTCGTCCACTCACGCTGCCCATCGCCGTCCGTCCAGTGTGGCGGTACACCCCAATGGTCGAAGTCCTTGCGGTTTATGAAGCCCACAGCCCCGAGCTGCTTGCAATACTCACCTCGCTCGTCGCTCGAGACCACTGCGACCGCCCGAGCGCCGTGAGCAACGGTGAGCTGGATGGCCTGGGTGCCGAGGCCACCGGATCCGCCCCAGACGAGAACGACATCGCCCTCCTTGACGGTGTTGCCCTCCCAACCGAACAGCATCCGGTAGGCCGTTGCGCCGACCAGGGTTGGGGCGGCGGCCTCTTCCCACGTCAGCTGCGGGGCCTTGGGCATCACCTGATGGGATTGGGCGACGCAGAACTGACCGAAGGAACCGAAGTTGGTGTTGTAGCCCCAGATCGCGGCTGATGGTGAGATCATCGGGTCCTTGCCAGCGGCGATGGCCGGGTCCGCCTGATCCCACCATCCGGGATGAGTTACCACCTCGTCACCGATTGAAATGCCATCAACGGCGCTTCCGACGGCATAGACGATCCCCGATGCATCACTCCCCCCGATGTGGAAGTCATATGGTTCGCCAGACTTCTGGCGGATCGCGATCACGTCTATCGGGACACCGCGCGCCGCCCAAACGTTGTTGAAGTTGATGCCCGCTGCCATGACTCCAATGAGGACATCATCTGGACCTAGTTCCGGAACGTCGACGACCTCCGGCTGGAAAGCAGAGTTGGGATCACCGAACCGCTCCTGTCGTATGACTTGGGCGTGCATCTGGTCAGGAACCTCGCCGACGGCTGGCAACTGACCGACATCTACGAGCTTGCTCATCGCGTGTCCTCCGCTTGTCCCTCCAGACAACCTACTGGTGTCGAGACCAGGCAGCGCCGGAGTTCCTCAGTCGCCTCGTCCCAACAGCCGCTTGAAGAACTTGCCTATCCAGCTCAACAGGCCGCTGAGGAAGAGAGAGAGGCCCTTTACGTCTCCGGCCTCAATGGCGTCAGCTTCCTCGACGGTCTCCGCCGACATCTTGGCCTCTAGGCACTCCACGAATTCGTTGATGAGTCGCTTGGTGATCTCTTCGACCAGACCGCTTCGTCCGAATTGGGCGATGGCTCCCGACAGTGATATGTCGGCGTCCACCGTCACCGAGGATCCACTGTCGATGGCCGTCACCGCATAGTCGACCTCTACCTGACCGCGGTTGCCGCCACTGCGGTCGACGCCCTTTCCCGCGATGTGGCCCCTCCGAGCTGCGTTGTCGCGGGTCACCGTGGCGTCACCCTCGAATTTGGCAGCCATCGGACCCAGCTTGATTTGGACGGAACCCTCGTAGGTACCGTCGCCATGGTCAGCAATGAGCTCAGCGCCGGGGAGGCACTGTGTGACCGATGGAACATCAGCGAACGCGGTCCACACGGCATCAACTGGCCGCTTCACCGCGAACGTGTTACTCAATCGCACCGTTGGCCCCTTTGTGGTCTCGACGATAACGACTCGTTGGAGGTGACGATGCGAAGGCCTAGGCCTGCTCGAGCAGCAGGTTGGTTACGCGCTCGAAGTCCGGTCCGGTGATGTCCGGCTGCGGGTAGAGCGGATTGCGCACCATGCCGGGCCGCATGATGTAGGCGCCACGGCAGCCGACACTCATGGCTCCGGCAACATCCCAGTCGTGGGCCGCCACCATGGTCATTGCCGACGGCTCAACTCCGAGCTTGGTCGCTGCCAAGATGTACACCTCGGGAGCCGGCTTGAACTTGGCCGTCGGGGTAACCGACATGATGTCCTCGAAGTATCCGGCGATGCTGGCGCTTGCGAGCTGGCTTTCGGCGGCCTCCTGCGGGGAATTCGTGAGGGCGGCCATCCTGAATCCTGCACTGGCAAGCCGATCGAGGTTGGGGGCAACGTCGTCGTGAGCAGGCAGGCTGGTCATCGCCGCGGCAATGGCGGCCACGTCGTCAGCAGTCAATGACACCTGGTGTTGCTCCGCCACCATCTGCAAAGACGCTGTGCCGACGGAAACAAAATCCTGGTGTTCCCCGATGATCGTCAGGCTGAGCGCGTTGCGCAATACCAAGCCGAACCACTGCCGGCGCACCCCAGGGTTGCCAAACATACGCTGGAAGAGCGGATCGAGCGCCCGCAGGTCGAGCAGCGTTTCGTTAACGTCGAATACCAGCACACCGGCCACTGTCGCTCCTTGATAACCGATCCCACGCTAGAGCAACGGTGGGGGACACGCCGGCTTTTCGCACCCAGGGAACAGGGTGGCTAGTGTCGACCAAGACCCCTGGGAGGCGACGATGGCACAACCCACTGTTTGTGTTTCCCCCTTCGACTTCGTTGTCACCGTCCCCCGCTCTCCCCCGTAGACCGCCGCCAGCATCTGCAATCGAGTCATCAGAGAGGAGAGGCGTGGAAGTATCTATCAAGGTCAATGGCAAGAGTTACGAGCGTGACATCGAGGCGCGCACACTCCTGGTCGACTTCATTCGGGAGGATCTCGGTCTAACTGGCACCAACGTGGGATGTGACACCACACAGTGCGGTTCGTGCACAGTCCATATGAATGGGGCGGCCGTCAAGTCATGCACGGTGCTAGCAGTGCAGGCCGACGGTGCCTCGATCGCGACTATCGAAAGCTTGGCGAGCGACGGCGAGTTGCACGCCATGCAGCAAGCGTTCACCGATAAGCACGGGTTGCAGTGCGGCTTCTGCACGCCCGGGATGATCATGACTGCTGTCAAGCTGGTCGAGTCTCATCCGGACATCTCCGAAGACGACATCCGGCACGGACTCGAAGGCAACCTATGCCGCTGCACCGGATACGAGAATGTCGTGCGGGCGGTGGCTGAGGGGGCCCGCCTTTTCGACCCTCATAGTCCCTGGGAGATGGAACCGGCCGAGCACAAGATCACTCTTCGAGAGGCCGAGCGACGCGCTCGGGAGAGGAGCGGAGCATGACCACTACACAACGAGCGTTCGGCTCGTCCGTCCGGCGATTGGAAGATGCCCGGTTCATAACCGGGCAGGGCCGGTACACCGACAATCTCACCCAGCCCGGAATGGCCCACATGGTGGTGCTGCGATCTCCTTACGCCCACGCCGATATCACTGGTTTCGATGCCAGCGAGGCACTGGGAATGCCCGGCGTGGTTGGCGTCTTCAACGGCCAGGACATGGCTGATGCCGGATTCGGTGCCATGCCGTGTGCCTGGGTCGTACCAGATTCGGACACCAAGACACCTGCCTACCCGCCGCTCGCCATCGGCAGAGTCCGATTCGTGGGGGATGCGGTGGCCATCGTCATCGCGGAAACCGACGCGCAGGCGCGCGATGCTTCGTACGCGATAGATGTGACCTACGACACACTGGACGTGGTTGTGAACGGTCGGGAGGCCACGCAGGACGACGCTTCGTTGGTGCACGACGAGGTAGCCAACAATCAGTGCTTCCATTGGACGGTCAGCGGTGGAGAGGTCGAGGCCGCTTTCGAGAACGCCGATGTTGTGGTGGCCGAGACCATCGTCAATCAGCGGCTGATCCCGACCGCGATGGAACCGCGAGCGGTTCTGGCGCGATGGGACTCGGCGATGGGTGAGGTGACGATGTGGAGCACCAGCCAGATACCGCACATCACCCGTTTCCTGATGTCGCTGGTCACCCCGGTGCCCGAGCACAAGATCCGTGTGGTCGCTCCCGATGTGGGCGGTGGGTTCGGATCGAAACTTGCTAACTACCCGGAAGAGAACATGTCCGTGTTCGCTGCCCAGCAGGTTGGCCGACCGGTCAAGTGGACAGAGACGCGCTCGGAGAACTTCCTCGGCACTATCCATGGACGCGACCACATCGCCGACGTGGAGCTCGCTGCCAAGAGCGACGGCACCGTCCTAGGGTTGAGGGCTCAGACGTGGGCGAACCTGGGGGCTTACCTGTCTACGGCCTCCACCGGTGTGCCCACCATCCTCCATGGGCTGATGTTGTCCGGTGCTTACAACATTCCCGCGATCCATGAAGACGTGTACGGGGTGTTCACCAACACCACCCCGGTCTCCGCTTATCGCGGGGCGGGGAGACCAGAAGCCACATTCATGGTCGAGCGCATGATGGATCTGTTGGCCAATGAGCTCTCGATGGATCCCGTCGAGCTGAGACGCAAGAACCTCATAGAGCCATTCACCGACGGTCATGAGGTAGCGACTGGGCTCATCTACGACACAGGGAACTACGAGCCGGCCCTCGACCAAGCTCTCAAGATGTACGGCTACGAAGAGGCACGAAAACAACAGACTGCGGCAAGAGCCAAAGGTCGGCTCGTCGGAATTGGCGTTACCACCTACGCCGAAATATGCGGCCTCGGTCCGTCCGAAGTGGCGGGCGCGGTGGGGTTCGGAGGCGGTTTGTGGGAGAGCGCCATCGTGCGTTTCCATCCCACCGGCAAAGTCCAGCTGATGGTGGGGGTCAGCCCTCACGGTCAAGGGGAGGAAACGACCTTTGCTCAGATTGTGGCCGACCAGCTCGGCGTCATGGTTGAGGATGTCGACGTCGTTCACAGTGACACGGCGCTCACGCCCATGGGTTGGGGCAGCTACGGCAGCCGTACCACCCCGGTAGCGAGCGGAGCGATAATGGGCGCCATCGAGCAGCTGAAGGAGAAGGGCACCAAGATCGCCGCCCACCTGCTCGAAGCCGCCGAAGAGGATGTCGAGTTCGCTGACGGTCTGTTCTCGGTAAAGGGCTCACCAGAGCAGGGCAAAACCATTCAGGACATTGCACTGGCTGCCAACACCGCCTGGAGCATGCCCGATGGAGTTGATCCCGGCTTCGAAGCGGCCGCGTTCTTCGACCCGTCCAACTTCGTCTTCCCGTTCGGGACCCACATCGCCCAGGTGGAAGTCGATCCGGAGACTGGAGAGATCGATTTCCAGCGCTACGTAGCCGTCGACGACTGCGGCCCGATCATCAACCCGATGATCGTGGAAGGTCAGATCCAGGGCGGCATCGCCCAGGGCGCGGCACAGGCTCTGTGGGAAGGCGCCCACTACGACGATCAGGGCAACCTGCTGTCGGGGTCGTTGATGGACTACGCCATCCCCAAGGCGGAGTTCCTTCCCAAGTTCGAGCTCGGCAAGACCGAGACGCCGACGGACGTGAACCCGCTCGGCGTCAAGGGTATCGGCGAGACCGGAACGATTGCGTCGACCCCGACCGTGTATAACGCGGTCATGGATGCCTTGGCTCCGCTCGGAGTACAGCAGATCGACATGCCGCTCACCCCGGAGCGGGTGTGGCGAGCTATCGGCGACGCCTCGAAGGGAGGTAAGTGATGCAAACTGCACCGTTCGACTATTACAGGCCTGAAACGCTGAGTGAGGCGGTTGATCTCCTCACCAGCGTCGATGGAGCCCGACCGATCGCAGGAGGCCACAGCCTCCTCCCTGCGATGAAGCTGCGGGTTGCCAGCCCGGCTGCGCTCGTTGACCTGGGTCGGATTCCGGGCCTGAGCGGCATCAGCCGGAACGGAGGTTCGCTGAAGATCGGGGCACTCACCACCCATGCGGCGGTGGCTGCCTCGGATGTCGCCAAGTCAGACTGCCCGGTGCTGGCGGACACGGCATCACATATCGGGGATCCGCAGGTGCGCAATCGAGGGACCATTGGCGGAAGCCTCGCTCATGCCGACCCGGCGGCCGATTACCCAACGTTGATGAGAGCTATCGGCGCGACAGTCCACGTGACAGGTGCCGGCGGCAGCGAGCGTGCCATTACTGCCGACGACTTCTTCGTCGATCTCTTCACCACCGGCCTAGAAACCGGGGAGCTGGTGACGGCGGTTGAGGTGCCTGTGATGGAAGCGGGACAAAGCGGCGCCTACATGAAACACCGCCACCCAGCGTCGAGCTACGCCGTGGTCGGCGTCGCCGCCATCGTGACGGTGGACGGTGGGTCGTGCACCGCGGCCGCCATCGGTGTGGGAGGCGTGACGGGCAAACCTGAGCGAGCCAGCGCTGCCGAAGCGGCGCTGGTGGGGCAGGCGCCCACCGACGAGACCATCGCAGCCGCCGCCGCGGCGGTCGCAGGTGACCTGGCCAACCCGATCGGAGATCTGTATGCCTCCGGTGAGTTCCGGGTTCATCTGGCCTCGGTGCTGACAAAGCGCGCTCTGAGTGAGGCATTCGGCGAGAGCTCTGCCTGATCGGGATCGCATCAAGCTGGGCGGGCAACCGCTCGGCTGGACGCGCGACTCCGATTAGGTTGCGGGTGCAATGAACAACGTCGATGAGGTACTCCAGGGCCTGTCGGATCAGCGCTACATAGCTGAGCGATCGCTGGGCGTTGCGGTGCACCTTGCGCTCCAGCTGGGCAAGCCGCTCTTTCTCGAGGGGGAGGCCGGGGTCGGCAAGACCGAGGTGGCAAAGGTGCTCGCCTCCATCCTCGACACCCCCCTCATTCGACTGCAGTGCTACGAGGGGCTCGACGTGGGTCACGCTGTCTACGAGTGGGATTACCCCCGTCAGATGCTGGCCATCCGCCTGATCGAGGCCAGGGGCGAAGGGGCGCAGGCCGAAGTGGACGACATCATGAGCCGTGAATACCTTGTGGCCCGACCGCTGCTGCAGGCGGTGGAGGCAACGGCCAATGGCGAGCGGCCCGTGCTGCTAATCGATGAGCTCGACCGAGCCGACGAGGAGTTCGAGGCCTATCTCCTCGAGATGTTGAGCGACTTCCAGGTCACGATTCCCGAGATCGGGACGATCGCGGCGGATCGCCCTCCCGTAGTGATCTTGACCTCCAACCGGACTCGTGAGATCCATGACGCCTTGAAGCGCCGCTGCATTTACCACTGGATCGACTATCCCAATTTTGAACGCGAAGTCGAGATCGTGCTCCGCAAGATTCCTGACGTGCCCGAAGAGCTTGCCGCCGACCTGGCCGGTGCGATGGAGAAGCTCCGCTCGATGGATCTCTTCAAGCCCCCGGGCGTTGCCGAGACGCTCGACTGGGCGGCGGCCCTGGCTGTGCTGGGCGCAGCGCGCCTTTCTCCCGACGTAGCGGACGACACACTGGGCGTGATTCTGAAGTATCAGGAGGACATCGAGCGACTCCGGGCCGGAGGGGTCGAGCAGCTCCTCGCCTCCGTCGGGTGATGGCAGAGCCTCTCACCCACAACCTCGTTCACTTCACGCGCTACTTGCGCGCCCAGGGGCTTCGAGCAGTTCCGAGCACGACGATCGATCTCATCGAAGCCGCCCGTGCTGTAGGGCTAGAGGACAAGGACGACGCCTACTTCGCGTTTCAGGCGGTCACCGTGTCCCGACCCGAGGACATCCCCATATTCGATGCCGCATTTGACCTCTTCTTCGGAACCGGCCAGGACCCGCTTACGCCGATCGAGCCGATCGAGCTAAAGGTGCATCCGCGTGGTCCTCGAGTGCAAGTTGTCGCCCCGACCACCGTGAAGGCCGACCTTGGTGATCAGGATGTCTCGGACGTGGCCGACCATATGGGTGCCAGCGCCGTAGAGCGTCTGGCAACTCGGGACTTCTCGGAGCTGAGCGAGGCTGAGCATGCCGAGGTGCAGCGGCTGATCGCCCGGATGGTGTGGAAGCCGGCAACTGCGCTCAGCAGGCGATGGACGCCTTCGTCCAAAGGGAGTAAGCCGGACTTGCGGAGGACGTTACGGCAGATGACGGGGCCGGTCCGCGATCTCATGCCACTGGCTATGAGTACTCCCAAGCTGCGCCGCCGTCCGCTGTTGGTGATCGCAGACGTGAGCGGGTCGATGGAGCGCTATACAGAAATGCTCTTGTATTTCGTGCACGCTGCCAGGGGCCGGCTGGGAAGAGTGGAGGCCTTCGTGTTCTCCACCGGCCTGTCCCACATCACGAGAGAGCTTCGCCATCGCGATCCGCGGGTGGCATTGACGCAGGTGGGTCGAGCCGTCCACGACTGGTCGAGTGGGACGCTCATCGGCGAGGCTTTCGCAGAATTCAACCGCACCTGGGGTCGTCGAATCACCCGAGGAGGACCGGTGGCGGTGGTGATCTCCGACGGCTGGGATCGCGGAGATCCCACCACGCTGCGCAAGGAGTTCGCCACGTTCGCTCGCAGTGTCCACCGGGTGGTGTGGCTCAACCCGCTCGCCGGCAGGGCTGGATTCGAGCCGCAGACACGAGGCATGCGGGCGGTGCTTCCCTTTGTCGACGACTTCTTGCCGGTCGGCAACCTGGTCGACCTCTCTGCCGTCGTTCGACTTCTAGAGTCCGTCCCCAAACGCAAGGAGCTGATGCGGAGATGAAGGACGCTCTCGAGACGTACGCGCGGTGGAAATCTGAAGGGAAGGATGTGGCGGTAGCCACCGTTGTCCGCGTCCAGGGCTCGGCGCCGCGCCCCGAAGGCGCCAAGTTCCTCGTTTCGTCGGCGGGCGATATGGAGGGCTCAGTGTCGGGCGGCTGTGTTGAGAACGACGTGTTCCTGCATGCCCAGCAGGTCATCGAAGCCGGCGAGCCTCGTCTCGTCACGTACGGGATCGCCGATGACGAGGCATTCGAGGTTGGTCTGGCGTGCGGCGGAACGATCCAGGTGCTGATCGAACAGTGGTGACGGAAGCGATCGAGAGGCGCCCTTCGAGATCCGCATCTCGCTGCACAAACGCCCCAACCACCCGTCGCCTGCCGAATCCTTCGGGCGTCCTTAGTAGCGTCTGACGGGTGAGCGAGAGCGTTCATCGAGTCTTGGCTGGGGCCGTCGTTATGGCGATGTTGATCGCAGGCTGCGACAGCACCAACGAGGTCGCGTCGACGACCACAACGCAGACGCCGACGTCGACTCAAGCGCCGACGACAACTCAAGTGCCAGCCACCACCCAGGTGGTGACCACTCCTCCAGCAGCCTCGACGGAGGCCGTTGCTGACTCGGTCGCGGCGAAGGAAGGCTGCGAGGTGACGCCTGCAGGCCCGTTGCTCGACGCTCGGAGCCCCGCTCGTCCCTACTTCCTTCACCATCCCACCGAGGCCAGCACCGACACTGCGACGATCATGTTCCTTCCCGGCGGCAGCACCGGCAGCCGCAACGCTGCAGAACGCGTCTGGGCGAACTACCTGTCTCAGGGCGAGGGAGTCGACGACTTCCGAGTGGTGATCCCATACGCGACTGGTTTCGATCTCTACGACGACGAGGAGCGGGTCCTGGCGATCGTCGAGGAGGTGCTGGCCTGTCACGGCGGCGATCCTTCGCAGTTCCACATCGCCGGCTACTCCCGGGGCGGGCAGATCGCATTTGGCTTGATGTTGCGGCAGCCTGATCTATTCGCCACCGCCCTGGGCGCCCCCGGTGAGTTCTTCCTCGTCGAGCCCGATAGGTGGCGCGAGGATCTCGCCGGAAAGGCGTTCTTCAACGGTGTCGGGTCGGAGGACGAGGAGTGGCTGCCATTCGTGAAGGCCATCCACGAGGGACTGGTGGAGGCAGGTGTCGAGTCGGTCTACGTCGAGTTCCCGGGCGAAGGGCACCGGTTGAGTTCCGAGTTCGACGAGAGCATCTTCTTCGACTTCTGGTCGAGCCACTAAGGACGGCCGCACCGCATTGCAGAAGATCAGCGGATGCCGGTGTCGTAGGCCAGGTCGAGGTCGGTGACCGGCTCGGCCACGACCTCGAAGCTGAGGGGTTCGGCGGTTCCCAGCAATCCCTCGACCGGCTGTGGGACCACCGAGTAGCGACCGGGCGGCACTTTCAGCGAGAACGCTCCATCGGAACTTGTGCGAACTGTCGCCACCTCGGCACCTAGCTCGTCAACCACCAGCAATACAGCGGCTACACCACGATCATCGCAGGCGGGGTCCGGGGGATCCTGCATGACCGGGCAAGTCGGTCCGGCGTGGACGTAACCCGATACCTCATACGCGGGGCCGGTCACGGGGCCGCTGGAGGAATCGCCACACGCCGCGCCGACAGTTGTGACGACAAGAAGTGTTGCAAAGAGGCGAATCCTCATGCACTTAGGACGCCACGAGGCGGAATCTGGTTCCAGAACATCGCACAGCTGCTGGGTCCATCTACTCGACCGTGAACTCGGCCTTCATGCCGGCGTTGAAGTGGTCCTCGATGGCGCAGATGACCTGATACTTGCCTGCGGCAGGAGCGGTGAAAGCCAGTGTCTTGGAGTCGCCTGCTTCCAATTCGGTTTCCCAGTAGACGAACTCGCTGAGGAGCGCTTCCTCGGTATCCGGCAGATCGGATTCTCGGGTTATGCGAACGCCGGGCCTGAGAAGCACCCACTCGTGGTCGACGGCCCCGGTGTTCGACAGCTTGATGGTGATCTCCTGCCCGGCGGGAACAGCCCAGGAGGTCGGGGTGAATTCGAAGTCGGCCATCTGGGCGGTGATGGAAGTGCTGGGGCCGCCGGAGTCTCCACAGGCCACGAGAACCAGGCTCAACGCCACGGCGAGTCCTGAGCCGATTGTCAAAGGCCTCACAGATCGCCTCCTCGTGGGTCCGCCTTCCAATGAGTCATCTCATCACTTAGTCGGTCGCGGCCGCGTCGGCCCATCCCGGGTCGTCGAAGCGCTGGATCTCAATCAGATAGCCGTCGGGGTCGCGTAGGAAGGCGTGGTAGATGGCGAAGCGGTCGTTGTGCGCCGGCGGCTGCTCCAACTCGACGCCTCGCTCTATCAACCACTCGCAGAAGCCGTCGACGTCGTCTCGAACGAGGGTGATGATCACACCTTCGGGCGTTGTCGGTCTGTCTCCGCTTTGGCATATCCCGACGAATGCCCCTGCCGACACCTTGTAGATGCGACAGTGTGCTTGCTCCAGCACGAGAGGAAGATCTAGGGAGTCTCCGTAGAACGCTGATGACCGATCCAGGTCCTCGACATAGATGAAGACGACCAAGGCATCGTTCACGTCTTCACCGCCCGGCTGGCCAGGTAAGCGCCGACGAAGACGACGACGACACCGACGATTGCGATCGGATCGACGGTTTCGTCGCGAAAGACGACCCCGAGAGCGATGGCGACGATGGGTATGAGGTAGGTAGTCGTCGACATGCGGGCGGCGCCGACCCGGCCTGCCAGGGTTGCCGCCAGTGACCTGGCGATGCCAGTTCCGAGGACGCCGAGGATCACCACTGCGCCGACGGAGGCCAGCGTGAACTCGGAGTCGCTCAGACCGGCGATTCCGAACGGGATCAACATGAAGGCAGACGCGGTGAGCGCCCACATCGTGACGGCCGGGCCGCCGTAGTGCTGTTGCAGCGGAACAAGCAGGTTGCCGCTGATGCCGTAGCCGAACACGGCAACGATGACCAAGGCAACGCCGGTCGGCGCGGCATTGGCACCTCCGAGCGACGGCAGCGTCATCAGGACGATGCCTGCGAAGCCAAGGGAGATGCCTACCGCCTGAGCGGCGCCAGGAAGTTGGCGCAACATGAGCGATGCGACGGCGAGGCTGACGATGGGAGCGGCGCTGGTGAGCATGCCGGCAACCGCCGAGTCGAGTTCGGTCTCCGCAATCGCGAACAGGAGAGCGGGACCCGCGTTACCGAAGAGTGCCACCGCGGCCAGGCGCGGCCAGTCGGCATGATCGATGGCTCTCCTGGCTCGACCGAAGGTGAACATGGCGCCGGCGCCGAGAACGACTCGACCAAGGGCTACCACCCCCGGCGACAAAGCGTCAACGCCGATCGCGATCCACAGGAAGGCAGACCCCCAGATGAGTCCGATGACGGCCGTTAGTCCCCACTCGGCGGGGCCATAAGCCGCAGGACGTGAGCCAACGTTGGTAAGCGGTCGGGCGGACATCGCAGGACGATAGAGCGCCTAGCGGCGTTCCTATTCGAGGCTCACGGCTGGCGCCTAGTCCTTGAGGACGAGACCTTTGTAGGAAGTGCGAAAGCCGGCCTCGGTGAGCAGCTTCCCAAGCGGGCTCTCATTAACCCGTTGCCCGTCGACGAGTTCCAGCTCCATCCGTCGCAGGTTGCGCCGCGCCAGGTCGGCGATGGCCCCGGCAACTGCACGCAGCTGGTCGTCGTCGGTGGAGAACGTCACGACGCGACGGCCGCCCCGCTCGACGAATGCGGCCAACGCGCCTTCGACGAGAATCACGTAGGCGCCGCTCCGCCGGCCAACATTGCCGTCGGGCCAAGCGATGGCATTCCCGTAGGGGTTGGCCGGATCGGCGGCTGCGAGGACGACCGTTCCGGTCTCGGCGATGCGCCGAACGCGATCGAGAGCTCCTGGGATCGAGAACTGAGCGCCTCCCAAGCCCTCGACGAAGTACCCGCGTCGCACCTTGCCTGCGTCTTCCATCGCTCGCAGCACCGGGTAGAGGCCCGAGAAGCCCCCGACTACCCCCTCGGAAAGCACGGCGTCCCTTGTGAGAACACCGTGGCGCTCGAGCAGTTGGTTGGCGATGGCCGCGGCCTTTTCGGTGTCGGTCGGGGTCGTGGTGATGAGGTCGGACACCAGATACCAGCGACCCGAGGCTGCAGGCGGACTCGTGGCCGAGGGGAGACGCAGCCGCCGGCCGGTGCTGCGCACCCTGCCCCACAGGAAGGCTCTTACCGGGGCGAAGGTGTCGTTGGTCACCTCTCCCGACCACACCAGGTCCCACAGGGCATCGATGACGAGCTGCTGGTCACCGCCGCCAGCAGCTGTGTACAGATCTCTGAAGAAGGATGCTCCGCGGTCGGCGAGGTGCCTACGCAGCTTGGTGTGGATCGCCGACTCGGGTGGTTCTGGGGCGGACGGGGGCGCGAGGAGGGCGATCTGATCTGGGAGATACAGCGACACCCGTCCGTCTTTGGCGCCGATGGAGCCGCGCCCCACCCACACCACCTCACCGGACGCGCAAAGCTGGTCGAGCTCGTCGGGGGAGTAGCTCATGCGGCCGGCAAGAACGTCCCCTTCGAGGATCGATGCTGGGATCGACGCCCCTTGCAACGTGCGGACGATCTCAACGAGGCGGTGGCCACCGCTTGCCCTGGACCCGACGCCTTGCCACTGGGGGACCAAGCGAGCGAGCGCTGCAGCAGGGACCGCCTCCGCCTCGCTTCGCAGCACCGCAAGTGAGCGGCGCCGGATGCGACGGAGCACTTCGACCTCGCACCACTCCTTGTCGGTGCCGTTGGGACGGAAGGCTCCGACGACGACGCGGCCCTGTGCAGTGAGCCTGTCGAGGGTCGTAGCGATGACCGCGTCGGCAAGGCCGAGAGCTGCAGCCGCCTCGGAAGTTGTGAACGGGGCATGGGTCCTGGCATAGCGCCCGACGATGTCACCAAGCGGATCGGCCACGCTGTCTGCGAACTCCAGGGGTATCCCTTGAGGAATGGCGACGCCCAAAGCGTCGCGCAGGCGCGAGGCATCCTCCGCCGCCGCCCAGCGCCCGGGGAGTGCCCCGAGCTCGAAGGCCCGGCCGGACCCGACAAGATCATCGAGGTCGGAGGCAGCCTCGAGCGGACTCACGACCCTCGCCTGGATCTCATCGGTAGTCAGCGGCCCAAGGTGACGGAGGAGATCGTGGATGCCGTCGGCGCCGCGCGCTCTTCTCTCGGGAGCCAGACGTTGTAGCTCGAGCTCGACGCTCGCGATGGCGTCGGGGTCGAGCAGAGAGCGCAACTCCGGCTCCCCGAGCAGTTCAGCCAGCAGCTCCCTGTCGAGTGTTAGGGCCGTCGCCTTCCTTTCGGCCACGGGGGAGTCGTACTCGTACATGAAGGTGGCGATGAAGTCGAAGAGCAGCGACGCCGCGAAGGGGCTCGGTCGGTCGCTCTCGACATCGACAACGCGGATGCGGCGCGCCGTGATGTCGCCGAGGACCGACTTGGTGGCGGGGAGGTCGAAGTGATCCTGGAGAACCTCTCGGTAGGCCTCGAGGACGATGGGGAAGGACCCGTACTTGCGCGCCACGCTCAGCAGGTCCGACGACTTCCTTCGCTGCAGCCACAAGGGGGTCCGCTTGTCTGGACCCCGGCGCGGCAGAAGCAGGGCCCGAGCCGCAGCCTCACGAAAGCGCGATGCGAACAGCGTGCTCTCCGCTACCTCGGCGGTGACAAGCTCCTCGATCTCGTCGGCATCCACCAGCAGCGCCGATGTGTCGGGTGGTGCATCCGCATCCGGGAAGCGGAAGATGATGCCGTCGTCGGTCCACAAGCCATCGGCGTCTATGCCGTGCTCGAGACGCATCTTGCGCGAGGCGGCGAGAGCCCACGGCGCGTGAACCCTGGCTCCCAACGGCGACAGGAGGACCATGCGCCAGTCACCAATCTCGTCGCGGAACCTCTGTATGACCAGTGTGCGATCGCTGGGAACAGTGCCGGTGGCTGCCTTCTCGTCGGCGACGTAGGCGGCCAGGTTGCGGGCGGCCAGCTCGTCCAGGCGGTAGCGGCTGGTCAGGATGTGTTCGGCCTTGGCTTGATCCTCGCCGGCAAGCTCGCGCAGGAACTGACCGAGCGCCTGCCCCAGTTCGAGGGGACGACCGGGAGCGTCGCCGTGCCAGAAAGGGAGGCGGGGGGAAGACCCGGCCGGCGCGGGCGCAACGATAACTCGGTCGTGGTCGATCTCGGTGATCTGCCAGGTAGAAGACCCGAGAAGGAAGACGTCGCCGGGCCTCGACTCGTAGACCATCTCCTCGTCGAGTTCTCCCACCTTTCCTCCCTCGGGGAGCACGACTCGATAGAGCCCGCGGTCGGGAATGGTGCCGGGGTTGGTTACGGCAAGCAGGTGAGCACCCGGCCGTGGAGCCAAGGTGTTGTTGATCCGATCCCATGTGATGCGAGGGCGCAGCTCGGCGAACTCGTCCGACGGGTAGCGCCCGGCGAGCATGTCGAGCGTCGCCTCGTACGGCCCCCGCCCCAGCTCGGAGTAGGGGGCTGCCCTTCGGACGAGATCGAAGAGGTCGTCGACATCCCAGGGGTCCATCGCCACCGCCGCCACGATCTGCTGGGCGAGTACATCGAGCGGATTACGTGGGACGGTCGTCGACTCGATAGCGCCCGCGTACATGCGGTCGACGACGACCGCCGCCTCGAGAAGGTCATTGCGATGCTTAGGGAAGAGGCGAGCCCTGCTGGGGGCGCCAACCTGATGACCGGCCCGGCCGACGCGCTGCATGGCGCTGGCGACGCTCGGCGGCGTCTCGACCATGATCACCATGTCGACTGCAGCCATGTCTATGCCGAGTTCGAGGGTCGAGGTGGCGATGACGCACTTGATGTCCCCCCGCTTCAGCTTGTCTTCGATGTCGAGGCGCTGTTCTCTCGACACCGAGCCGTGATGAGCGCGCGCCACCTCATCGCCGGCGAGGTCGTTCAACTGACGGGCGATGCGTTCTGCGATGCCGCGGCTGTTGGCGAAGACGATCGTCGACCTGTTGGCGTATATGAGCTCGAGGAGCTTGTCGTACATCGTTGGCCAGATCGATCTGGCAGCGGGCTCCCCGGGTGTTGACCGTCCGGCACCGGGATCCGTCATATCACCAACGGGGACCACCACCTCGACGTCGAGCTCTTTGTCCTTGGGGGAGTCGACGATGACGACAGGACGCGGCTCCCAGGCTTCATCGGTGGTGACACCACCACCGATGAATCGGGCTATCTCGGAGAGGGGGCGTTGCGTTGCGGAAAGCCCGATGCGTTGTGGAGCGTCGGCGAGCTCCTCGAGGCGTTCGAGGGAAAGGGAGAGGTGCGCCCCGCGCTTGGTGCCGGCGACCGCATGGACCTCGTCGAGGATGACCCACTGCACGGACCCCAGCGTCTCTCGCACCCTGGATGTGAGCATGAGATAGAGAGACTCGGGCGTCGTGATGAGAACATCCGGCGGATGGGTGTGCAGACGGCGCCGCTCCTGCTGTGGGGTGTCTCCGGTCCTCATCCCAACTCGGATCTCGGGAAGGGAGACGCCCTCCCGTGCGGCGGCGTTGGCGATGCCGACGAGTGGCGCTTTCAAGTTGCGCTCGATGTCGTAGGCGAGAGCCTTGAGCGGTGAGACGTAGAGGAGCCGTGTCCTCTCCTCCGTCGCCGGATCTGCGTATAGCTGGTCGATGCCCCATAAGAAGGCGGCGAGGGTCTTCCCTGATCCGGTCGGAGCGTGGATGAGTGTGTGCGAGCCCTCGGCGATGGCGGCCCATCCGCTCGTCTGGGCGGGCGTCGGGGCAGCGAACGTGGTCGAGAACCAGGCTCGCGTTGCATCCGTGAAGAGATCGAGGTCGCTCACGACGACGAGGGTAGACCGGTGGAGGGACTGCGTTTCAGGCGACGCGGCGCAGGAGGTGTCTATCCAAGACGCTCCACACCTCCGGTTCGGCTAGTCCGGACCGCAGGGAGCGAAGCGTGTGGAAGAACGACGGGATGGCGCCATCTGGCGACATCGGGTTGGCCCGCATCTCTTCGAGCTCATGGTGCGACGGCGTTAGCACCAGGGTTTCGCAGTGTGGCCAGATGGCGGCGATGCGCTCGATCTCCTCTTCGAGGGCTGCGCTGCCCGCTCGATCGATGAGGGGCTCGTAGAAGTGGCGGTTGGGGCGGGCGTGCGGCAGCGCCATGGGTGCGACGACGATGACGAGGTCGAGGGGATCGGGGTTGCCCAAGACGAGGTCGGCGCTTGTGCCCGAGGCAACGCCGCCGTCGAGGTAGAGGCGTCCATCTATGAGGTGAGGCTGGTAGACAAGAGGGACGGCACACGACGCGGCGACCGCATCGGCCAGTGAGGCGTCGGGCGCTTCCTCCGTGCCGAAAGCAACGCGATGCCCGTGCTCGAGGTCGTAGGCGACGATGACCGTCGGCCGGGTCGGCCATCGTGTTGCCCCCTGGAAGTCGGACTCGGTCCATTCGGCGATGCCATCGACCCGGAACGGCGCCGGGCCTCCCAAGGCGAAACTGAGTCCGGGATGTCGAATGCCCCGCAACAAACCGTGGCGCGCCCACGAACGAAGGTGGCGCGGCCAGCCACGACGAAACACGATGGACCGAAGTCGCTCGGAGTAGTCGTGGATCCCCTCGGAATCTCCGACGACGGTCTCGATGGAGAGTCCGGGCCCCCTCACCATGGCCGAGACGACGGCGCCCCCCGAGGTACCGATGACGACATCCGCCTCAGCGGCGTCCCAGCCGGTGGCAGCCTCGATGGCGAGAAGTGTCGCGATCTGATGGGCGGCTCCGGTAACGCCGCCTCCACCGAGGACAAGGCCGATCTTGCTCACGGCGAGGAAGCCTATGGGCTATCCAAACACCTGCCCGCATCCTGGGCACTTCTCGTCCTTCTCGGAGGTATCGGCGCGGCACCAGGGACAAGGGAGGTCGCCACCAATCGGGAGTGCTCCTGCAGCCGCCGCGCGCATGGGCCGGCGCGTGACGATGAAAGCGGCGGTGGCGATGATCCCGCCGGTGATGAGCATTTCGACCACGTTCTTCCTCCTCGCAAGGTCGCGCGGAGAGTATTAGCCGAGGTGGTCATAGTGGTGGATTTCGCGACCACGCCTCAGGTCACGGAAACGAGGTCCGATCAGACTGACGTCTTGGACCCGGTGACGGCGCGTCGTAGCTCGTCGATGAGATAGGAGAGGTCATCGAGGCGACCCTTGATCCGGTTCTCGGACTCGTATACCAACATCATCCCGGCGTGGTACACGGTCCACCGGTCGAGCTGGGCCGGATCCATGGCGGCTCCATATCCCTCTGCGAAGGAACTTGCTGCTGCGTGCCCGGACTCCAGGCTGAGCAGCCACAGTGCCCTCGATAGGTCCCACTCGATGGGAGCCAGCGTCGCCCACTCCCAGTTGATGAGAGTGACGTCACCGGAGTCGTTGACCAGGAAGTTGTCCGGTGATGGGTTGGTGTGGGCTACCCGCGGCGGAGAGGCGAACGGAGGGCGTACTCCCCGGGCCTCATCGAGCAGCTCGGCTGAGATCTCGAGGCGCCCTCGGTAGCGCTCCAACCGCTTGAAGGTGGAGATGAAGTCGACCGTTACCCACTCCTGGTCGATGCCACGCGCCAGGTTGGTCATATCTGAGGCGTCAGACTCGTGGACGGTCCGCAGGACGGTGCCCGCCCGCTTCGCCAGCGACAGGTTCTCAGGAAGGCTGTTGAGGCTCCAGCTCCCGGCATCCTGGAATACTGCCCAGTGCAACTCGCCGTCGGCGCCCCTATCGAGCACCTTGGGTAGCCCTTCGGCATCCTTGAGAACCTGGAGGGCATGGCGTTCCCGGCGTTCACGACTCGCCGACCCGTAGGCCTTGAGGATGCGAGTGCTGTTGTCGGTCCAGAGACGGAAAGTGCGGTCGGATCCAACAGCGCGATCGCCACCGGACGACAGCTCCTGCACCCGCCCGCCCTTGGCGATCTTCGCCACCAGCTCGTTTACGTCCATACGCATGCAGTGTATTGGCCAGCGGGACGCTCCGTGGTCAGGTTGAGGCGCCCGGTAACCTGCCGCTTCATGATCGAACTGACCTACCCCGACGGTTCCAGCCACAACTTCGATGACGGGACCACCGGTCTCATCGTTGCCGAGTCGATAGGGCCGCGCCTCGCATCGGCCGCCGTTGCGGTCAAACTGGATGGCGAGATCCTGGATCTCGGTCGTCCTCTGTCTCGGGGCGGCGCCTTCGAAGTGATTCTGGCGAACAGCGACGATGGCCGCTCAGTCCTGCGTCACTCGTCAGCCCACATTCTCGCCCAGGCGGTTCTCGATTTATTCCAGGGCGCCAGTTTCGCCATCGGTCCGGCCATCACCGACGGCTTCTATTACGACTTCGATGTCGGTCGGCCTTTCACCCCAGAGGATCTCGATGCCATCGAGACCCGGATGGCCGAGATCATCGAAACGGATCAACCTTTCGTGCGCGACGACGTGTCGAAGACGGAGGCGCTTGAGCTCTTCGCGGATCAGCCGTTCAAGTTGGAGATCATCGAGGCCGTCGATGAGGCGGAAGGGGCGGGCGGCGATGTAATCACGCTCTATCGCAACAACGGTTTCGTCGATCTGTGCCGCGGTCCCCATGTTCCCTCAACGGGCCGAGTCGAGGCGGTCAAGTTGACCCGATCGGCCGGTGCCTACTGGCGCGGTGACGAGAAGGGCCCGCAGCTGCAAAGGATCTATGGAACGGCGTGGGAGGACTCCAAGGCTCTCGCCGCCCATCTCGATCGCCTCGAGGAAGCCGCCAAGCGCGACCATCGTCGGCTGGGTCCCGAACTCGACCTCTTCTCGTTCCCGAGCGAGCTTGGTTCCGGGCTGGCACTGTGGCATCCCAAGGGTGGCATTCTCCGCTCAACGATCGAGGACTACAGCCGCCGTACCCATCAGAAGCACGACTACGAGATCGTGTTCACCCCGCACGTCGCCAAGGCGAACCTGTGGGAGACCTCAGGCCACCTTCAGTTCTACGAGGAGGGCATGTTCCCTGAGATGGTTCTGGAGCATGGCCACCGGTACTTCGTGAAGCCGATGAACTGCCCGTTCCACATATTGATCTACAAGACCAAGGGTCGCAGCTATCGCGAGCTGCCGCTCCGCCTCTTCGAGCTTGGTTCCGTCTACAGAAACGAGCGGTCCGGCGTCGTCCACGGCTTGTTGCGCGTGCGCGGCATGACCATGGACGACAGCCACATCTTCATCACGGAGTCTCAGCTGGCAGACGAGCTGGCCGGCCTCCTCGACTTCACGCTGATGGTGCTGCGCGATTTCGGCTTCGAGGACTTCGAAGCGGACCTATCCACGCGCGATCCGGACAAGATGATGGGAGATCCGGCGCTGTGGGATAAGGCCGAGCAGGCCCTTGCCGACGCCCTGGATAAGGCAGACATCGGCTATGAGCACGCTGCCGGCGATGCTGCTTTCTATGGGCCGAAGATCGACGTCCACATCCGCGACGCCATCGGTCGCCGCTGGCAGATCTCGACACTGCAGGTTGACTTCGTTCAGCCGGTGAACTTCGATCTCGAGTACGCCAGCTCGGAGAACACTCGCGAGCGACCGGTCATGGTGCACCGCGCCCTCATGGGAACGATCGAGCGGTTCGTGGGCGTTCTCACCGAGCACTATGCCGGCGCTTTCCCTCCCTGGTTGTCTCCAGTGCAGGTGACCGTGGTACCGGTCGCGGACAGGCACAACGACTACGCCAACCAGGTAGCCGCCAAGCTGGAGACGAACGGCATCAGGGTCGAGGTCGACGGCGTCGACAACACGGTCGGGGAGAAGATCCGCAGGGCCGTCATCAATCACCACCCGGCCGTGCTTGTCGTTGGCGATGACGACGTTGCTGCAGGCACGGTTGGTGTCAGGCTACGCGGCGAAGACGACGACCGTCGTGGCGTCGCGGTTGACGAGGTCGTCGCCGAGCTGAGTCGACTGGTCGCCCCGCCGCGCTGAGGTTGATTCGGGCCTTGCCTGTCGTAGGCTTCCGGCTCGCTGCGCCGTCGGAGGATCCGTGAAAAGACTCGTCAATTCGCTCGCCGCGATGGTCGAGCGCTTTCCGGTCATCGTTCTCGTCGGCGCATTGGCCCTGACCGTCGTGTTCGGTGCGTTCGTCTCGCAACAAGAGCAGGCCACTGGAAACGAGGGCTTCTCTCCGGACTCTGACGAGTTCCTTGCCGGCGAGCTAATCGCCGAGCTGTTCGACACCAGCACAGTTGCTCCCGTCCAGGTTGTGTTCCAGTCAGCCGGAGGCGATGTGCTGACGGCGGAGGTCTTCCGGGCCTACCTCGCCGTCAGCGATGCCATCGGGGGGAGCCGGGCTACGGAACTGTTCTCCGATCTTCCCGGCGGCGACATCCAGGGATTCTTGGATCCAGCGGCAGCCGTTCTAGCCGCCCAGGGGATCGCTCCCGCCGTGGCGACGGATGCCGACGTGAAATCGGCGTTCACGACGGGCCTCGAGCAACTCAGCGAAGAACAGCGGGGCCAGATCGTGTCGAGCCTGTCGGCGACCGACACGAACTTGACGACAGTTCGCTCGTCGGCCGGGCTAATGGTCGTCCTCCTCAATACGGGCCTTCTCGAAGACGATCCTGACGGCATTGAGCTGCAGGCCATCGAAGTCGACATGTCGGATGCCATAGACGCCAGCATCGACGGTGATGTTGCCGCGCAGGCATTCAGCTTCGCTCTGCTGTTCGCCGACACCTCCGAGTTCGAGCGCGAGATCGGGAGGCTGTTCGGCACGGCGTTCGCCATCATCCTCGCCATTCTGGGATTCGTCTTCTGGATCCATCCCAAGGGGCGCATGACCCGGCGGGCTGCCCTGCGGAGAGCCACGGCGGACGTGTTGTTGGCCCTGGGGGTCATCGTCATGTCGATTGTCTGGATGAACGGGATCGGCGTTCTGCTCGGCCCGAAGTACTTGGGACTCATTGGCAAGTTCTCCGAGCTCCTCCAGATCATCCCCATACTCCTGATCGGCCTTGGCGTTGACTACGCCATCCACCTAACGGCGCGCTATCGCGAGGAGCTCGGGTCAGGGCTGACAGTGGACGCCGCAGCCACTAGAGCGACGCGCACGGTTGGAGTGGCGCTGGTGCTCGCCACCGTTACCACTGCCGTCGGGTTTCTCACGAACGTATTCAACCCGGTGACGGCACTCGCCGACTTCGGGATTCTGGCGGCGGTCGGCATTGGCTCGGCCTTCGTCTTGATGCTCACATTCGTCCCCGCGATACGGGTGCTGCTCGACAGGCGCGCGCAGCGGGCGGGAGCCCTGCCGGTCGAGGCCATGGGCCACTCCAGCGAGCGGATGCTCCCCAGGCTTCTCGGCCGGTCCGCTGTGTTCGCCGAGAGGCTGCCTGGGGTCATGCTCACCCTGGCTCTGAGCCTCGGTGGGCTTGGGCTGTGGGGCATGCTCAATCTGAGCACGACGTTCAGCTTCACCGACTTCCTTCCGGAGGGCGCACCGCTTCTCGAGACGTTCGACACGCTGACCTCCGAGTTCGGAGGGGGTCTCGGGGAGACCACGAATGTGTTCATCGAAGGCGATGTTGCTACCCCCGAGGTTCACAACGCCGTGGTGCTCGCTACCTCCAACCTTCAGGACACGCCGGACGTACTGGCCTTTGGCGACAACGCCGCGGTGCAATCGCCGGTCTCGGTGCTCGGCCGGCTGGTGACGCCTCCGGACCAGGGCGGATTGGCTGAGGTGTACAGCGCGGAATTCGCCAGCCAGGCGACGGCGGCCGGGCTGCAACCGGACTTAACGGTGTCTCCGGGAACCGACGTTGTCGCTCTTTACAACTCCGCCTCGACTGTTCAGCCGGAGGCGATGCGGCGAGTCATCACGGTGGGCGATGATGGCGGCTATCGCTACGTGAACGTTGGTGTCTCAACCCAAGCCGGCGAATCCGGCGCCGGCTCCCTCGCAGTCAACTTGAGCAGCGACTTCGAGCCAGTCTCCTCGTTGGCCGGGGTGACGGCTGTTCCCACCAACGAGAACATCATCGCTAACGGCGTCATCGACGCGCTGCAAGCTTCCCAGGTGTCTTCGCTGGGGATCACCCTGCTGGCGGCGATGGCCCTTCTCGTGCTGACGTTCTTCGTCGAGTCCCGACGGCCGTTCCTTGGCGTAATCACCATCGCACCGGTGGCCTTGGTAGTTCTCTGGGTATTCGGAATGATGTCTCTCACGGGAATCTCCTTCAATCCGGTAACGGCGATGATCGCCGCCATCGCCATCGGAATTGGGGTCCCTTACACGATCCACATCACCCACCGTTACCAAGAAGACCGTCTTCGCTTCGACACGCCGGAGGAGGCCATTCGCTCGACGATGACTCATACCGGCGGGGCTCTTGCCGGCTCAGCGTTCACGACGGTTGCCGGGTTCGGCATCCTGACGACGTCCTCTCTCAAGCCCTTCCAACAGCTCGGTCTTGTGACGGTCTATGCCATCTCTCTGGCGTTGGTGGCGGCAGTACTTGTGCTCCCCAGCCTGTTGATCCTGTGGGATCGCTGGCACTCGCGTCGAGGAGAGGCCGCCGTTGACGAGCAGGCCGTCGGTGAGGTGTTCGAGACCTCGGGTATGGTCGACTGATGGTTGACATTCCGCGTGATGTTGCCGACAGCGAGGGAGTCCCCGACGATCTCGACTCGCTCGACATCGGTGATTACTCGGTTCCGAGTCCCCGGCGGCGGCGCTCCGCCGGCATGTTCTATCTGGGCGGTGCCGTTGCCACAGCCGTCGGAATCCTCCTCGGCCTGCCTGCCGCGTTTTGGGCCGTTGTTGTCGGTCTTGGACTCATCGGGGCCTTCCATCTGGCTTCTGCTTGGGACCTCGAGGTTCGCGAGGGACAAGCGCTCGAGATCGCCAACCGGGCTGTTCCCTTCGGCGTCGGTCACGCTTCTGCACAGCTGGCCTTTGGGGGCTGGCGGGCGAAACCGGTGTGGCACCTGCTGGTGTTCTCCGACGATGATCCGCCGAGTCACAGGGGCTTGGTCAGAGTCTCCCCGCTATCTGGCGACATTATCGACGTCTACACAGAGGAAGTCCCGGAGGGCTAGGCGTTGGGAAGAGGCTGGTCGCGGGCACGAGCCCCCTGACGATCAAGCGAAGAGCCAATACCCACAGTTCGACCCCCTCGCTCGGTTGTCGCCCCTGGCGACCGTCGACTCCTTTCGAGTCCTACTCGGACTCGACGAGCATCTCCGTCGAGTCGTCCGTCGGACGACGCTGCCTGCTACCTCGCTTCGCTCGGCCACCTCCCGCTGAAGGGGGAGGTGTGCAGGTAGCGTGAAGGCTCGGTTAACGCTTGTCGACGGGTACGTAGTCCCTGGACTGCTCGCCGATGTAGATCTGACGAGGCCTCCCGATACGCGTTGTCGGGTCGGCCATCATCTCTCCCCACTGGGCGATCCAGCCTGGGAGCCGGCCGATCGAGAACAGCACGGTGAACATGCGCGACGGGAACCCGAGGGCCCGGAACATCACGCCGGAGTAGAAGTCCACGTTGGGGTAGAGGTTGCGTTCGATGAAGTAGTCGTCGCTCAGCGCGATCTCCTCGAGCTGCAGGGCGATGTCCATCAACGGATCGTTCTTGCCCGTTCGAGACAGAACGTCGTGAGCAAAGCCCTTGAGGATTTTGGCACGCGGGTCGTAGTTCTTATAGACGCGATGCCCGAAACCCCAGAGCCGATAGGGATCGTCGCGGTCCTTGGCCCGATTGATATAGCTGGCGATATCGCCTCCGCCGTCGTGCATCGACTGCAGCATCTCCACCACGGCTTGGTTGGCTCCTCCATGCAGCGGACCCCACAGGGCGTTCATGCCGGCGGCGACGGACGCGAACAAGTTGGCCTGACTGGACCCGGTAAGCCGGACCGTCGACGTTGAGCAGTTCTGACCGTGATCGGCATGCAGGATCAGCAGCACGTCGAGCGCCTTGGCGATGACGGGATCGATCTCGAAGTGCTCGGTGGGCGTTGCGAACATCATGTGGAGGAAGTTGGTGGTGTATCCGTACTCGTTGTTGGGGTAGACGTACGGCTGCCCGATCGACTTCTTGTAGGCCCAGGAAGCGATGGTCGGGAGCTTGGCGATGAGCCGCATGGCACTCTCATCCACAGCCTCGGGGTCGAGTGGGTCGAGGTGTGCCTGATAGAAGGTCGACAGCGCGCTTGTCGCCGAGGAAAGGATCGCCATGGGATGGGCTTCCCTGGGGAATGCATCGAAGAAGCGCTTCATCTCTTCGTTGATGAGGGTGTGCCCCAGCACGCGGCTGCGCCACGCCTCGAGCTCGGCGGCGTTGGGGAGCGATCCGTTGAAGAGGAGGTAGGCCACCTCGAGGAAAGAGCTGTGCTCGGCGAGTTGCTCGATCGGATAGCCCCGGTAGCGGAGTTCGCCGCCCTCTCCGTTGACGTAGCTGACGGCGCTCTGGGTTGGCGCGGTGTTGGCGAACCCCGGGTCGTAGACCACCATGCCGGCGTTGGCGCGCAGCGAGGTGATGTCGATGCCCAGGTCGCCCTCGGAGCCGTCGATCACCTCGAAGTCGAATTCGTCGTCGCCGCGGGTGAGTTTGACGTCCATTTGACCCTCCTAGTCGTCTTCTGCCGCCGCCGCGATCACCTTCTGGGTCTCCTGCGGAGGAGCGTGTTCGTAATGAGACGGCGCCACCTCGAAGGTACCGCGGCCGCCGGTCATCGATCGAAGGTCGATGGTGTAGTGCTGCATCTCAGCCAACGGAACGTCGGCTGATACCACCCTCATTCCTGCGAAAGAATCCATGCCTCCAACTCGACCTCGCTTGGCGTTGAGGTCGCCGATGATGTCGCCCATGTACTCCTCGGGGGCGATCACCTTTACCTTGATGACCGGCTCCAGCAGCACTGCACCCAGCTTGGGGGCAGCGGCCTTCAGCGCCTGGATGCCTGCCATGCGGAACGACAGCTCGTCTGAGTCGACGGAGTGGTACTTCCCGTCGTAGACGGTGGCGCGAATGTCCACAACCGGATAGCCGGCGATGATGCCTCGCTGCAAAGCCTCGTTGATCCCCTTGTTGACAGCCGGAATGAGGCCCTTCGGGATCGAACCTCCCTTGATGGCATCGACGAACTCGTAGCCGCTCCCTAGTGGTAGTGGTTCGAATCGGACAAAGGCGACGCCGAACTGGCCGCGGCCACCCGATTGCTTCTTGTGCTTACCCTCGGCTTCGGCGCCGGCGGTGATGGTCTCTCGGTAGGGGATGCGGGGTAGCTCGGTCGAGACCTTGACTCCGAACTTCCGTGCCATTCGAGCGAGGGCGACCTCGAGGTGGGTGTCGCCGAGTCCCGAGAGGACTGTCTGGTTGGTCTCGGCCCGGCGTTCGACGACGAGAGTTGGATCCTCGTCGACGGTACGCCCAAGCGCGGTAGATAGCTTCTCGTCGTCTGCACTCGTCAGCGGGTGCACGGCGTATGACATGGTCGGCGGCGGCACGGCGACGGGCTCGATAACGACATCGCTTCCCGGCGATCGCAGCGTGTGGCCGGCGGCCACCGTCTCCAACTTGGCGACGGCTGCGATGTCACCGCACGACACCTCGGAAGTGTCGGTGTGATCCTTGCCGGAGATGAAGAACAGGTTGTGCATTCGTCCCGATGATCCAATGGCGGGATTCTCGAGAGCGTCGTCGAGCTTGATGGTGCCCGAGTAGGTGCGGAACATCGAGATGCGGCCGACATATGGGTCGGCGACCGTCTTGAACACGTAGGCGGCAACGGGGTTGCTGGTGCCGAGCTTCAGTTCTCCCTCGATCGTTGGGGGCACCACTCGCTCGAGGGGTGTTGGCCCATCGCGGATGATGAGATCGGCCAGCCGGTCTATGCCGATGAGTTCCGTTGCCGATCCGCATAGGACGGGAAAGATGCTGCCGGCGGCGATCCCTTCGCGAAGGCCGTGGACGAGCTGGTCCTGGGTCGGCTCGGTCCCTTCGAGGTAGGCCTCGAGGAGGGCGTCGTCGTTCTCGACGACAGCCTCGACCAGATGCGTATGGACGTCGGCGACTTCGTCCTTCACTTCGTCGGGGATCTCGGTCTCGTCGCCGATGGCGTTGCCTCCTGAGTAGAGAAAGGCGTGCTCGGTGACGATTCCGGCCACACCCTCGAGGTCTGCTTCGGAGCCGATCGGCATCTCGACCGGAGCGATGCCGGTCCCGAAGTGCTCCTTGAGCTGGTCGAGCACCTTGCGATAGTCGGCTCTCTCCCTGTCGAGCTTGTTGACGAAGATGGCGCGGGGGATTCCCTCCTCGCCGGCAAGCTGCCAGGCGACGTCGGTCTGTACCTCGACGCCGTCGACAGCAGAGACAACCAGAAGAGCTAGGTCTGCCGCCCGCAGTGCCGCCTTTACCTCTCCAAGGAAATCGGCGTAGCCGGGCGTGTCGAGGATGTTCAGCTTGTGTCCGTGGAACTCGATCGGAGCCAACACCGTGGAGATCGAGACCTGCCTGGCCACCTCTTCGGGCTCGTGGTCGGACAGAGTGTTGCCCTCTTCAACGCTCCCGAGGCGCGTGGTCTGGCCTGACGCGAACAGGAGCGCCTCGACCAGAGCTGTCTTGCCGGCACCGGAGTGACCGACGAGTGCCACGTTTCGGATCTTGCCCGGATCCACTGAAACCCCTCTCTATCGAACCCATGTCACTCTAGTTCGCGCTGCTGGTGCTCCTTCCTGTGTTAAACAGAGGGCATGGTCCTCGATGTCAAGGCGCGCAAGGGTGTCGACCGGGTGATGGCGCCGATCGGTCGAACCCTCGCCAAACTTGGAATCACACCGTCGATGGTGACGCTGGCCGGCGTCGTCGTAACCATCGCCGGTGCTGTCCTCATCGGTCTCGGCGAGCTGTTGGCAGGGGTGATCGTCGCCGCGATCGGCTCGTTGCTCGACATCGTTGACGGCCCGCTGGCGCGGTCTACGGGCACCGTTTCGCTGCGGGGAGCGTTGCTCGACACGCTTGCCGACAGGCTCGGTGAGGCGGCCATCTGGATCGGCCTCGTCTACTTCGTCGGAGGCTCGCCGCGGCTGGCGACGCTGGCGGTCGTCGGCCTGTGTGCCTCCATGTTGGTGCCATATGTGCGGTCTAAGGCCGAAGGTTGGGGTGCGACGGGGCGCGGCGGACTCATGGGGCGAGCGGAGCGACTGATAGTCATGCTGCTTGGCATCGGCGTCCAGGGACTCGAGATCGGAAGCTTCCGTCCTATAGAGGGCATGCTGTGGGTGATGGCGGTCGCCACCTGGCTGACCGTTGGCCAGCGCGCCTGGCGGACCTGGCGACAGCTCGCGGAGTGAACTACCGACTATTCCGCGCCCTCTCGGCCATTTTCGGGATGCTGCCCGAGCCGGTTGTCCGGCGTATCGGACGCGGACTCGGATACGCGCTGTCGTTCGTTGCACCGCGCAAGATGGAGATGGCCGAGCGACACATGGCCAGGGCCCTTGGTACCACCAGTGGTGCCAAGCGGACGGCGCGACGCATGTTCGCGTCGTACGGCCGCTACTGGGCGGAGACCTTCTGGATGCGGCCGCGCCGCTTCGACGAGGTGGTCAAGCACGCCGAGGTCGTTGGCCTGGAACACGTCAACGCCGCCCGCCACGACGGCATCGTGTTGGCTCTTCCTCACGTCGGCAACTGGGAGGCGGCCGGCGCCAGGGCGGTCGCCGAAGGAATCGGTGTGTTGGCGGTCGCTGAAGCTCTCGGAGACCCGAGGATCGTTCAGTGGTTCATCGACGTTCGAGCCAAGTTCGGCATAGAGGTCATCATCGCCGATCGCGGCGTTGGCGTCACCAAGGCCCTGATCTCTCGGTTGAAGGAAAAGCGGACCATCGCACTGCCCTGCGACCGTGACATCGGTGGCGGGGGAATTGCTGTGAGTTTCTTCGGCGAGGAGA
>JAZFSG010000036.1:0-2692 GCA_036446035.1 Acidimicrobiia bacterium
TCACGCCAATGAGATCGGCATCGTGCACGAGGAAGGCATGGGCTGCCTCAATGAGAGCTCGGTAGAAGTCGAGTGGTTCCGCGTCCAGCACGCGTTGTCGAAACGCCGGGAACCACACGGAGAGGTGGTCGCGCAGGAACCGATCCTGGCCTGCGAGGGCGGCGATCGCATTCGGGGCGTTGCCGAATGTCCAGGCGATGGCCTCTCCGTCGCACAGAGCCGACATCACCTCCAGCTCGGTGGCGGCGTGGTCGGGCGGTTCGGAGCCGGCGATCGGCCGAAGGCCGAGGCCGTGATACTCGCGCTCCAGAGCGGCCACCAGGGCCCCCATACCGCCCCCCTTGGCCTCCGTCCGGTAGTAGGACTCGATGGGAGGACACAACGAGAAGTCGACACCCGAAGCGAACAGCCGGACGTACTCGGCTGCAAGGGTTCGGCTGGCCGGGAACTCATGGATAGCCGTGACCAGCACTCGCCATTGGGTGTGAAAGGCATATGCCTCCATCCCCATGCCGTCGAGGAGCTTCGCTGCTGCCGCCAGGCTCTCCAGCCGCGCGTCATCGGGAGCGAGCAGGGCCCCCCCGAAGAATCGGTAGAGGCCCTGACGGAGTCGGGCGATGGCTACCTCGTCACTTCTCACGACGGCCGGGCAACAGCTCGTAGACGAGTGCTGCCGAGAAGGCGATGACGACGCCGGCGACGAACAGCGCTGGCGCGAACGAGAAGCGTGGGTTGCTATTGGCGACACTGCTGGCACCCCATGGCGCCGCCCCGAAATAGCCGATAATCATGAAGACGACTCCGATCAGAATCGTCGCTGCTGTCCATGTCTTACGCACGACTCATCACCTCCTCATCGTCATCGATTGGTAGGACAGGAAACGCCTTGATGAAGAGGCCGATCAGCAGAGCTCCGAGCGCGAACAGGCCGGCGACTACGCCGTACTCGACCCAGCTTGGGCTGTACGACCCCACCTCGTACGGCAGCAGTGTTCCGTGCGTCTGCGACGGAACCACGATGAGATAGCGCTTGCCGATAGCGCCGAGGTTGACCAGGACGCCACTCGCCACCAGGAGCCTGACATCCCAGCGCCGACTCAGGGCTTGCCACGCCAGGACCACCATCGGGATCACCAATGCCAGCACAGATCCCCAGTAGATCCAGGCATACTCGCCGCTGATCAGTGCATCGGATAGCCTCTTCTCAACCTCTGGTGTTGAGTAGAGCAGCGTGAACAGCTCAACACTCATGAAGTAGACGTAGATCGCCACGAATAGCAGAAGGATCTTCCCGAGCCATCCAAAGACGGCCTCAGTTATCCGGGCCTCGGCCTTGAGCACACGTCGGATGATCGCCGCAAGGATGACGATGTGACCGATTCCGGAAACGCCCGCCAGCGCCACGAACGCTGGAGCCTGCAGAGTGCCGTACCAGCCGGGTCGCCCGACCTGCAATCCGAAGACGAACCCCAGAGTTGAGTGGGCGATGATGAGCAACGGGACGATGGCCAGCGCCATCCAGAAGCTGGACTTGTGGTGGCGCTCCTGCTCTTCAGGCGTGTCCTCGTAGCCGGCAGCCCACCAGCGATGGAACCACTGCAGTCGACCTGGGTACCTGGCCATCACCGCCGCGTCGCGACGCCCACCCAGGTACAGGTAGACAAGGCTGGCGAACAGGTAGCCCGCTATCACCAGGGAGAATGTCCCGAAGAAGGGCGATTGCGGCCTGGCGTAGCGAAACAGGTTGATCACTCCCCGCATCGGCTGGCCGAGGTCAACGATGATCGCCAGCGCACCGAGGATCAACGACACGACCGTCAACAGTTCGGCCATGCGGGCGATCGAACGCAGGTGCTCCAGGCGGAGGATGCGGATTAGGGCAGCCACCGTGATCCCGGCGAAGCTGACGCCGATGAAGTAGACGACCATTGCTATGTAGATGCCCCAGGTGGCGCCTCCCATGGTGCCGACGTCACGCATGCCGGTCTCGACCATGCCGTTCGACAGCTCTCGGGTGTACGCGAATACACCGAACGCAAGCACCAGGAAGGCCAGCGCGATGAATACTCGCCAGCCCGTGGTGAGCCGCCCTACGCCTTGGGGGAGTTGTTTGGGGGTTCTGATGTCAGTTGCCATGTCACACCCTCACTTCCGGGCGTTCGATTTCCTTCAAGTGCGAGGTCGGGGGCTTGCCTCCGACGTACTTGACTCTCGGGTTGGTGCCGGCTTCTTCCAGCAGGCTCCACGAGGTCCTCTCGCTGAGGAATTCGCTGATCGGGCTGCTGGGGTCATCGACATCTCCGAATCGAAGCGCCTCGACGGGGCAGGTGTCGACGCATGCCGGCAGCCGCCCGTCCTCCACTCGGTGCACACAGAAAGTGCACTTCTCGACGATGCCTTTGGAGTGTCCTCCACCTGCCGTCTGGCGCTGCTCCTCGCCGTAGCGCAGGTCGAGATCTGGGTTCTTATACGGAGGGATGGCCCCGCCGGTGATGCCTTGGATGTCGGCATCCTCCCAATCGATGAAGTCCGAGTAGTAGGCCTTGGATGGCTTCTGCCAGTTGTAGTAGTTGACCCCATAGGGGCATGCCAACTCGCAGTAGCGACAGCCGATGCATCGATTGGCATCGGTGAGCACGATCCCGTCCTCACGCTTGAAACGAGCACCAGTCGGGCAGACCTTGACGCACGG
>JAZFSG010000037.1:0-4591 GCA_036446035.1 Acidimicrobiia bacterium
CGCCTCCGGTGAGGCGCAGCAGGTGCTCGTCGAGCGTCCGCTTCTCGCGGCTCCGTGGGTGCTGCGCCCGTTCCTCGAGAGCTACCGAGTCGTTGCCGACGCCCTCGTCGGCTACGACGGCGAGGCGGACGAAGATGCCATCCTGGCCGCGGCCACTGCCCTCGGCCGCCAGTACGTGGCCCAACAGCGATTGCGAAGCCCAGAGTCGCTGGCCTCGACACTTCTCAGCAACGCTCTCAAGCTGGTCTCGAACCGCGGACTGACTGCTGAAGGCACGCTGGAAAAGCGCAAGGCGTTCGCGGCGTCGATCGACGACACCATCGCCGCCGTCGACATCATCGAGGCCTAGCCACCGCCTGTTGGCTGGGCCCCGTCGCCAGGCCAACATGGCTCCGTGGCCTTCCAACGATCATCGGGCGTGCTGCTGCACGTCACCAGCCTCCCCGGTCCCTACGGGGTCGGTGACCTCGGCCCGGCAGCCCACGCCTGGATCGACTGGGTGGCAGACGCCGGGTGTCGCTACTGGCAGCTGTTGCCACTGGGGCCGACCGGTTACGCCGACTCCCCATACGCCTCGTTCTCTTCGTTCGCCGGCAACCCCTATCTGGTCTCGCCCGAGCTGCTCGTTGCCGACGGCCTCCTCGCCCAAGAGGACATAGGCGCGCCGAGTTTCGACGACTCTGCGGTCGACTACGGGCGGGTCATACCGTGGAAGATCGACTTGTTGGACACCGCCTACTCCCGCCTCTCCGGTCATCTCCACACCGAGTTTGTTGCCTTTCGCAACGACGAGGCCGATTGGCTCGACGACTTCAGCCTGTTCATGGCTATCAAGGAGGACCACGGCAACGGAGCGTGGGCCGACTGGCCGGCCGAGCTACGCCATCGCGACGGAGACGCCCTGAACGCCGTCAGGAAGCGGCTGGCCTCGGCCGTCGAGCGCCACGCCTTCCGCCAGTTCGTGTTCTTCCGCCAGTGGCGGAGCATCCGCGAGCACGCCGCGGCGAGTGGCGTCGCGATCATCGGTGACATCCCGCTGTACGCGGCTCACGACAGCGCCGACTTGTGGGCCCATCCCGAGCTCTTCGCCATCGACCCCGAGACGAGCCGGCCGACGCTGGTCGCCGGTGTCCCTCCCGACATGTTCTCGGAGACCGGACAGCTCTGGGGCAACCCGCTGTACCGGTGGGAGGTCCACGCCGCCGACGGCTACGCGTGGTGGGTCGATCGGCTAGCTGCCGTCTTCCGTCAGGTTGACGTGCTGCGTATCGATCACTTCACCGGGTTCGCTCGCTACTACGAGATCCCGGGCTCAGACGACACCGCCGAGAACGGCGCGTGGCGCGACGGACCAGGTGCGGGAGTGTTCGACGCCGCCCATCACTCCCTCGGCGATCTCGCCATCATCGCCGAGGACCTGGGACCACTCGGCGATGTTGTCGAGGAGCTGCGGCGTCGGCTGGGGTTCCCCGGGATGAAGGTGTTGCAGGAGGCCTTCGACGGCGACCCGGCCAACATGTTCCATCCCGACAACTACGCCGAGGACTTCATCGTGTACACCGGCACCCACGACAGCGACACTTCGCGGGGCGCCTTCGACTCGGCCGACGACGACTATCGCCGTCGCGTGCTCGAATACACCGGCGACACTCCTGACACCTACCCGTGGGGTCTCGTTAGGGCGGCTTGGCGATCGATCGCAGTTATCGCCGTCGCTCCCCTACAGGATCTACTCGGCCTCGACACCAAGGCTCGCATGAACTACCCGTCGACAATCGGCGGCAATTGGCAGTGGCGAATGGAGCCGGGTTCGGCCACGCCGGAGCTGGCCGCCCGGCTTGCCGCGCTCAACGAGGAGACCGGTCGCTAGACGGCCGACGCCTGCGAATCCTCGCCGGCCTGGCTACTTCTTGGCTGCCTCGTAGTAGGGGTTGGCGCCGGAGGAATGATCGGTGACATCGACAATGCGAGTGATCTCGGGAACCATCTCGAGCAGCGTCGTCTCGATGCCCTGGCTGAGGGTGACCGAGGCGAGCCCGCAACCCTGGCAGCCTCCGCCAAGGCGTAGGAACGCTGTCGAGTCCTCAACGGCAACCAGCTCGGCGATCCCGCCGTGCGAGGCGATAGCGGGGTTGATCTGCTGGTCGAGTACCTGCTGCACGCGCTCGGGTATCGGTCCGCTCAGGTCGGGGCGTGGTGCGTCGGGATCGAGGATGGGCGGGCTCAGACTGTTGGGGTTCTCGATGACGAGGCCGGGGTTGAGGAGGTCCCGTGACAGATCGAGGGTCGCACCGCGCAGGTTGTCCACGCTGTCGGCGGGATAGAAGGTGGTCAGCTCACCGTGGTGTTCAGTGACAGCACCAGGGCCGATGTCTTCGGCGCGCACCATTGCCATCTCATAGCGGAACTCGGTGCCCTCGACGCCAGCGATCTTGATGCCGAGCGCAAGCTCGCTTCCATCAGGCTCCTGATCACGGATCTCGAGCACCTTGGCCAAGGCGCGTTCGCTGATAGAAAGGATGGGGGCGTCGGTCACAGCCGCATGTTATTCGCTAGTGGACTTCTACAGTGCCGCGAATGGTTCGCCGCCTCGCACTCATCCTTCCCTCGTCGACCTACCGGGCCCGCGAATTCGTCAGGGCGGCCCGGGCCGTCGACGCCGAGATGGTCATCGCCACCGAAGAGGAACAGCTTCTCATCGACGACGCACACCTGGTGGGCATCGATCTGAGCCGACCGGAGTGGTCTGCCGAGCAGATCGTTAGCAGGGGCCCGTTCGATGCGGTGATATCTGTTGACGACGGCGGAGTAATGATCGGTGCTGTCACCGCAGCCGCCCTCAACCTGCCACACAGCACGCCCGCGGCGGTCGCAGCGACCCGTGACAAGTCAGCGATGCGGGACCTCTTCGGGGCGGCCGGTGTCCCCCAGCCCGACTACAGGATCGTCACCGAAACCGACGAGGCCGCTGAAGCCGCCGCCGCCATCGGATTCCCCGTCATCATCAAGCCGGTGTCGCTTTCGGCAAGCCAGGGGGTGATCCGCGTCGACGACGCCGACGGCGTCGAGTCCGTTGTGGAGCAGGTGCGGCGAATCGCCAGCGCCATGGGCCGCGACTCCACACTGCTCGTCGAGGAGTTCATACCCGGTCCCGAGGTCGCTCTCGAGGCGATGCTGGCAGACGGCCATCTCATCCCCCTTGCCATCCTTGACAAGCCAGATCCCCTCGACGGCCCCTACTTCGAAGAGACGATGTTGGTCACTCCGTCGCGCCACCCTGCCGAGGCGCAAGACAGCATCGTCTCGGTCGTCGCCGCGGCAGCGGCCGCGCTCGGGTTGCGCGAAGGTCCGGTGCATGCCGAAGCGAGGGTGGGCCCAGACGGGGTCCGCATCCTCGAGGTAGCGGCCAGACCCATCGGCGGACTGTGCAGCCGGGCGCTCGAGTTCGGGATGCTCGGCGCCTCGCTCGAGACCGTGTTGGTGCGCCACGCGCTGCGCCTCCCCCAAGGGGGTCTCGACGCCGCGGCACCGGCCAGTGGAGTCATGATGATCCCGATACCCAAGGCCGGACGCCTGGCATCGGTGTCCGGCATCGATGAGGCGCGCGACGTCGCCGGCATAACGGGAGTCGAGATCACCGTTCCCCTGGGTGAGCGCCTCCGACCGTTGCCGGAGGGGAACTGCTATCTCGGTTTCATCTTCGCTCGAGCCCTCCAGCCTTTGGCCGTAGAGGAGGCCCTCCGCCAGGCCCACGGCGTCCTCAAGATCGAGGTCACCTAGCTCCGAAGGGACTCCGCCCTATCATCGAGCGCCGATGGCAACAAAGAAGACCCCTGCAAAGAAGAAACCACCGGCCAAGAAGGCGCCGGTGAAGAAGGCTGCCGCCAAGAAGGCGCCGGTGAAGAAGGCTGCCGCCAAGAAAGCGCCGGCCAAGGCTGCTGCCAAGAAGGCTCCAGCTAAGAAGGCGCCGGCGAAGAAGGCTGCCGCCAAGAAAGCCCCTGCGAAGAAGGCGCCGAAGGCGACCCCCGAGCCTCCCCCGAAGCCGAAGGTGCGGAAGAAATCCCCCTTCAGGGTGCGCGACAAGGTGGTCTACCCGCATCACGGCGCGGCCATCATCATCGGCAAAGAGAAGCACGATTTCGAGGACCGCAAGCAGGACTACTTCGTCATCGAGGCCATCACCAACCCGCTCGTCCTGCGAATACCTGTCGACACCGCCTTGGACCTGGGCCTGCGTCCGGTGATCACCCAGAACGCCGCGCGCAAGGTCTTCGCCACATTAAAGGACACTCCTGTCGACGCCGACGCCACCTGGGCACGCTGGTTCAAGCTCCTCCAGGACAAGATGGCCTCTGGAGACATCTACGAGGTGGCGGCGGTCGTTCGAGATCTGACCTACGCCCAGCAGAGCAAGCCGCTTGGCCCCGCTCTCAAGCGGATGTTGGCGAAGGCTCGCCTCATCCTCACGTCCGAGCTCCAGCTGGCCCTTAACACCGATGAAGACACAGTCGTCAAGCGCCTCGACCGCAGCCTTTCTCACCTCATCGACGAGCCCGAGGACGACTAGCAGCGCTCGTTGGGGTGGTTCCGG
>JAZFSG010000038.1:0-5617 GCA_036446035.1 Acidimicrobiia bacterium
GCGCCGACAGGCGCCCCCGGGCCGGGCGCCGTTCCGACTACCCGGCCGTACAAGGTTGGGTCCGTCACAACGCGATTCGACGTTGCCACCGATATCGAGAAGCCGGCGTCGAACTCGAATAGTGCGATGCTCGCCAAGGCTTGGTCGACGGTGAGGCCGATCAACGGTGGCAGTGGCCGCGTCGCCGGAGCACCTGACGACACCTCGATGGTCACCGTGCCCCCCTGGGTGAGCCGCGAGCCGGAGGGTGGAATCAGGACGAGCACGGTTCCCTCAGGTTCATCCGAGGGCACCTCGCTCACGACCGCTTGCAGTCCTGCCTGAAGGATCGCCTTTGTGATGTCCGTCTCGGAGTCGCCGGGCGTGAACTCGGGGACTTCCGACGTCGGCGTCTTGAAGTACGGCTCCATGCCCTCGGGTTCTGGGGGGAACTCTTCGACAGGGAGGTCGGCGGTGACAATGGTCATGAAGTCGTTCCACACGGGAGCGGGGACTGATCCGCCGAACACCCGGCTGTAGGACTGGCCATTGATGAAGACGTTGCGCAGGGGGATTTGCTGGTCGGGATACCCGACCCAGACCGCAGTGGTGTACTGGGGGATGAAGCCCATGAACCAGGCATCGGTGTAGTTCTGGTGGGTTCCAGTCTTGCCACCCTGGGGGCGGCCGATCTTGGCGTTGGTGCCCGTCCCTCGTGCCACCGCCTCCTTCAGTGCTCTAACCACAGACGCGGCGAGGGCGGGCTCCACCACTTGGTCTCGCTTGACCTCATGTTCATAGAGAATCTCGCCGTCGCTGTTGACGATCTCGGAGATCAGGTACGGCTCGACTCGCTCCCCGTAGTTGGCGATGGTGGAGAAGGCCTGCGCCATCTCCAGTGGGGACACAGCCCCGGCGCCGAGGATCAGCGACGGAACCACCGCGAGCTCTGACTCGATGCCGATGCGGTGCGCGATCTCGACGATGTTCTCGGCCCCGGTGGCGATGGCCACCTGGCAGTAGACGGCGTTGACCGAGTTGACGGTCGCTTCGAACAGCGATCGCAGCCCGCTGCCACCGCCCCCGGCGTTAGAGCACTCCCACGGCTTGGGCGCGCCTTCGTAGTCGAGGATCTGTGGGCTGGTGGAGTCCCAATAGGTGCCCATCGTTATCGGAGAGCCGAAACGCTCGCCATACTCCAAAGCCGCCAGCAGGCCGATCGGCTTGAAGGCTGAGCCGGGGTTGCGCTGGCCGCGCCCGGCGATGTCGTATGGGCGCTCGCCTGCCGCCAGGTCGTTCCCGAACGGAACGCCGGTGGCCATCACCTTCACGGCTCCTGTCCTGTTATCGACCATGGCGATGGCGCCGGTGGGTGCGCTCCCATCAACGGTGTGGGGGAACCAGTCGGCGAGTACGCCGTTGGCTGATTCCTGGAGCCCTAAGTCCACAGTGACGGTGATGGTCAAACCGCCCTTAGTGCCGCCGCTCAGCTCGCAGGCGGTGTCCGCCGCGGGGCAGCCGAAGATCGCTCGTTTGCGTTCCTCGAAGGTCTTGCCGAGAACATCGAATCGCGGATCGTTGAGGAGCTCATCTCGTGCCGCGATCATCACCTGCGGAGCGATCTCCTGGGAGGGCTGGGGCTCGGCGATCACCAGCGGCTCTTCGATGGCCGCCGCCGCTTCGGCGTGGCTGATGAATCCCTCATCTTCCATGTTGGCGATGACCGCGTTGCGGGCTCTGAGCACGCCTTCGGGGAACCGCCGCGGGTTATACAGCGTCGGGTTCCTGATGGAGGTGACCATGCTGGCGGCTTCGGCGACCGTGAGTTCGCCGAGGTCCTTGGCGAAGTACTCCTGCGCTGCCGCTTTGACTCCGTAGGCGTTGGAGCCGAAGAACACCGAGTTCACGTAGAACTCGAGGATCTCGTCCTTGGTGTAGCGACGCTCCAGCTCGGCTGCGACGACCGCCTCGGCGATCTTTCGTTCCAGCGTGAGGTCCGTGCTCCCGAAGTTCTGCTTGACGACCTGCTGTGTTATGGACGACCCGCCGACGACACTGTCGTTGCGGAAGTTGAGCACCGCCGCTCTGGCAATGCCCTTGAAGTCGACCCCTTCGTGTTCGTAGAAGCCGGAGTCCTCTGCGGCCAGAACTGCGCTGATGACGGTGTCGGGAATGTCCTCGAGTGCTATTGGCTGGCTGTTGCGTTCGGTGAGGAACCCAAGGCGAACTCCGTCCCCGGTGAAGACCTCAGACAGCTGGCTCACCCGCGGCAGGTCAAGTGCCAGGTCGTCGACCTCGGGGATGTAGCGGTCGCCGACGTCCTCGATGGTGCCAACGGCTGCGTTGATGCCGATGAAGGCGAAGAGGCCGACCCAGGCAGCGGCCAGCACGCCAACTGCGCCAATGACTGTGATGGCGAGAAGGCGTCGCCCGCGACGATCGTGGCGTTCTGCCTGGTGGAGGTCCATGTGACGAAAAGCGTCCGAAAACAGGGTCGAGTTCCCCGTTAATGTCAGCATACCGCCATGCCCGAATCTCGCAGCACAACAAGTGGAGTGGAGCCTGTTCACGGTCCCGACGCGGCCTGGGATGCCGCGGTCCAACTAGGCGAGCCGGGCAGTTTCCCGTTCACCAGAGGTCCCTATGCGTCTATGTATCGGGGCCGCTTGTGGACGATGCGCCAGTACGCAGGTTTCGGCAGCGCCGCCGAGACCAACGCCAGGTTCCGGTCGCTGTTGGCTGCCGGGCAAACGGGTCTCTCGGTCGCCTTCGACTTGCCGACGCAGATGGGAATCGACTCGGACGACCCAAGAGCGGCCGGCGAGGTCGGCAAGGTCGGGGTCGCCATCGACTCCCTTGACGACATGCGCCGCCTTTTCGATGGACTCCCGCTTGAAGGCATCTCAACGTCGATGACCATCAACTCGACCGCCGCGGTGCTGCTCCTGCTCTATCAGCTCGTCGCTGAGGAGCAGGACGTTGCGCCGGATCGCATCCGGGGAACGGTCCAGAACGACATCCTCAAGGAGTACGCCGCCCGCGGTACCTACATCTATCCGCCGGGGCCGTCGATGCGTCTGGTGACGGACCTCTTCGCCTACTGCCAGGATCACCTGCCGGCGTGGAACACGATCTCGATATCTGGGTATCACATACGTGAAGCAGGTTCGACTGCGGCGCAAGAACTGGCCTTCACCATCGCCAATGGTCTTGCCTATGTCGAGGCCGCCGCCCAAGCAGGCCTCGATGTCGAGGACTTTGCTCCTCGCTTGTCCTTCTTCTGGAATGTCCACAACGGGTTCCTCCCCGAGATCGCCAAGTTCCGGGCTGCCCGCCGCCTGTGGGCTCGGCTGATGCGGGATCGCATCGGTGCCACTTCCCCCGATGCCCTGCGGATGCGCTTTCATACGCAGACCGCCGGCAGCTCTCTCACCGCCCAGCAGCCAGAGAACAACATCGTCCGCACCGCTCTTCAAGCCCTCGCCGCGGTGCTCGGAGGCACGCAGTCCCTCCACACGAACTCGTTCGACGAAGCCCTCGGGTTGCCAACCGACGAGTCGGCCAAGATCGCCCTTCGCACCCAACAGGTCATCGCGGAGGAATCCGGTGTCGCCGACACCATCGACCCACTCGCCGGGTCCTATGCCATCGAGGCGCTTACCGACGGGCTCGAGGACGAAGCCGTGCGTCTCATCGAAGAGGTCGATGCCCTTGGAGGCGCCGTCGCCGCGCTCGAGGCCGGTTTCGTTCAAGCTCAGATCGCGGATGCCGCCTACACAGAAGCCAAGCGCATCGAAAGCGTGGAATCTGTGGTAGTCGGCGTCAACAGATACCAGATCGACGAGGACCTCACCGTTCCGGTATCGGCGATCGGACCCGAGTTGGAGCAGGGGCAGGTAGAGCGCATTCGCTCGTGGAAGGCAGGCCGCGATTCCGCCGCGCTGGACGAGGCCCTGGCGGCTGTCACGGCAGCCGCCAGCGGCACCGACAACTTGCTGGTCCCCATGAAGGTGGCGCTCGCCGCCGGCGCCACGGTTGGCGAGGTGTCGGCAACCCTGGAAGCCATCTTCGGCCGCTATACGCCGTAGCCGGCACTGCGTGCCGGCGCTATGAGCTATGAGCAAGAGCGGGCGGCCAGCAGGCCTGGTCTTCCGGCCCACAGCCGAGGCCTTCCGGCCTGGCACTACCTGACTACAGCCACTACCTGGCCGGCGGCGACGGTGTCTCCCGGCTGGACGCGCAGATCCACGATCTCGCCGTCGACGTGCGACTTGAGGTCGTTCTCCATCTTCATGGCCTCGAGGACGCAGATGGAGTCGCCTGCGGCGACGGTGTCGCCTGCCTTCTTCGAGACCTTGACGATCGTCCCTTGCATGGGCGCGGTGATCACACCGGGGTCGCCACTGGCCGCAGCTGCGAGGCGATCGAGACGCGGTGGGCGGCGACGGGGCGCCTCTCGCCGGTCGGAACGAGCCGTCATCTCGGGCGCCCACACCCGAACCTGATAATGGCGGCCACCTATCTCAACCGTCAGGCTGCGCTCCGATAGTTCCTCGTCCTCGGGAACCGCTGGGGCCGTCGGCATCGCGATGTCGGAGAAGTCGAGCTCGTCTTCGACGGTCCTGGTGTGATGTTCGGAGTTGACGAAAGCCGGGTGTTCGATGATGCGCAGGTGGGCGGGGATGGTCGTTGCGACCCCCGAGATGCGGAACTCGCTGAGGGCCCTCTTGCCCCTTGCCAGCGCCTCGGTGCGGTCTCGCCCCCACACGATGAGCTTGGCCATCAGGTTGTCGTAGTACTGGCTCACGGCCGCTCCCGGGCCCACCCAGCTATCCACTCGCACCCCGAAGCCGTCCGGAGCCTGGTAGTCGACGATGGTGCCGGGGTCCGGGAGGAAACCCGTCGCCGGGTTCTCCGCGTTGATCCGGAACTCGATGGCGTGCCCGAAGGCTGTCGGGGTATCGGTGGTTTCCAGCGGCTCGCCGGCCGCAACGCGGAATTGCTGATGGACCAGGTCGATACCCGTTGTCATCTCGGTAACCGGGTGTTCGACTTGGAGGCGGGTGTTCATCTCGAGGAAGTAGAAGGCATCGTCGGCGAAGAGGAACTCGACGGTGCCTGCTCCAACGTACGCCGCTTGGTGCCCCATCGACACGGCGGCTTTGCCGAAAGCCGATCGGGTCTTGCGGTTGAAGACGCTGGCCGGGGCTTCTTCGATCAACTTCTGGTTGCGACGTTGAATCGAGCAATCGCGCTCACCGAGGAACACGCCTGAGCCGTGAGTATCGAAGAGCACCTGGGCTTCGACGTGGCGGGCTTTCTCCAGGTACTTCTCGACGTAGACCTCTGGGTTGGCAAAGTAGGCGTCGGCCTCCCTGGCGGCACTCTCCAGAGCCGCAGGTACTTCGTCGACGGCGCGCACCAGCCGCATGCCGCGACCTCCTCCGCCGTGCGCCGCCTTGATGGTCAGTGGATACCCGTGTTCCTCTCCGAACGCGGCCACGACGGACGCCTCGGTCACTGGTTCCGCGGTGCCCGGAACGGTCGGCACTCCAGCGGCTTCTGCGGCATGCCGCGAGCTGATCTTGTCACCCATCATGGTGATCGCATCCGGAGGTGCTCCGACCCAGATGAGCCC
>JAZFSG010000039.1:0-2482 GCA_036446035.1 Acidimicrobiia bacterium
CCTCCTCGAAAACTGGAGCGGGAGCGTGATCGACGGGGTCGAGGGAGCCGCCGCAAGAGCGGCCACCGCAGCCGACTGGCAGGAATTCGAGGCGAGCGCCGAGTTCGACGCGTACGAGGCCGCACTCCTCGGCGGCCTGACGACATGCGTTGCCGCACAGGAGGCCCTCGACGCCGCCGCCAGCCGCGGGGCCTTTGGTTTGAGCGCCTGGATGGAGAACGACGCCAGGGAGGTTGTCGAGGGCTTTCTCGGCTGCGACACCATCCCGTCAGACCTTCCGGCGGCCCTCGGGCACTAGCTCATCGCCCGTCGCTACGACGGCGAGAGTTAACAGCTATCGAGCAAGCCGCGACCTCGCGAAACAAACCCCCAACCCCGCGAAACCTCACCACGCTCTCACCTTGACCTGAGCGGGGGGAGCGGAGTTCAATACTCCAGGCAACATCTCTTACCCCGCGGTGAGAACTACTTGCATGTAACTACATGCTTGTTATATTCTTTCCCCCTCACCGCGAGATGTCGTAGGCGCCACTTCCCCCGCACGGGCCGTCTAGCGGTAGGGCTAGGAAATACCGAGCGGGCTTCTCGGGCGGAGAGGCGAAGGAAAGAAGGCGCGACGATGACCACGGGACTCACGGTCCAGAGAACTTTCACCACAGCTGGAGAGGACCCCTTCGACTCCGTCGATTGGGACCGCCGAGACAGCCGCATCACCAACCCCGACGGCTCGATCGTCTTCGAGATGGAGGCCGCCGAGATCCCCACCGCCTGGTCGCAGGTCGCCACCGACATCATCGTCTCCAAGTACTTCCGCAAGGCCGGCGTTCCCCAAGAAGACGGCACCACCGGCGCCGAGCGATCGGCTCGCCAGACCATCGGCCGCCTCTCGTCGACCTGGCGCCACTGGGGCGAGACCAACGGCTACTTCGCCTCCGCCGCCGACGCCCAGACCTTCGAGGACGAGCTCAACCACATGCTCATCAACCAGATGGCATCGCCGAACAGCCCGCAGTGGTTCAACACCGGCCTCCACCACGAATACGGCATCACCGGTACGGCCGAGGGCTTCTGGTATGTCGATCCGGTGTTCGGCGACGTCGTCGAGGCCCCCGACTCCTACACCCGACCCGCTCCGCACGCCTGTTTCATCCAGTCCGTCAAGGACGACCTCGTCAACGAGGGCGGCATCATGAACCTGTGGGTTCGTGAAGCCCGCCTCTTCAAGTTCGGCTCGGGCACCGGCACCAACTTCTCTTCGCTGCGCGCCGAGGGCGAGCGCCTCTCGGGCGGTGGCAAGTCGTCCGGCCTCATGTCCTTCCTGCGCGTCGGCGACAGGGCGGCGGGTGCCATCAAGTCGGGTGGCACCACCCGCCGTGCCGCCAAGATGGTCATCCTGGATCTGGATCATCCAGACATCGAGGCGTTCATCGACTGGAAGGTCGGCGAGGAGCGCAAGGTGCGCGCTCTTATCGCCGCCGGCTATCCGGCTGACTTCAACGGCGAGGCCTACCAGACCGTGGCCGGCCAGAACTCCAACAACAGCGTCCGCATCCCCAACGACTTCGTCGAGGCCGTCGCCTCGGGCGGCACCTGGGACCTCACCGCCCGCACCGACGGCTCGACCGTGAAGACCATCGAGGCCAAGAAGCTGTGGCACAAGATCGCAACGGCCGCCTGGGAGTGCGCCGACCCCGGCGTCCAGTTCGACACCACCATCAACGAGTGGCACACCAGCCCTGCCGGTGGCCGAATCCGGGCATCCAACCCATGCTCTGAGTACATGTTCCTGGACAACACTGCGTGCAACCTGGCGAGCCTCAACCTCACCAAGTTCTACGACGACGATGCCGACAAGTTCGACATCGAGGCCTACCAGCATGCCATCCGGGTTTGGACGATGGTCCTCGAGATCTCGGTGACGATGGCCCAATTCCCCTCGGCTGAGATCGCCCAGGGTTCCTACGACTACCGCACCCTTGGTCTCGGCTACGCCAACCTCGGCTCTCTGCTGATGCGCCAGGGCATCCCTTACGACTCTGAGGAGGCCAGGGCCATCGCAGGCGCCCTCACTGCGATCATGACGGGTTACTCCTACGCCACCTCCGCCGAGATGGCTGCGGTGGTCGGGCCCTTCCCCCGCTACGCCGAGAACAGCGAGTCGATGCTGCGAGTCATTCGCAACCATCGGCGCGCCGCCTACAACGAAACCGACTACGAGGACATCTCGGTCAGCGTCGTCGGCATCGATCAGGCCATCGCTCCCGCCGATCTGCTCGAGGCGGCCCACCGGTCGTGGGATCTGGCACTCGAGCGCGGCGAGACGCACGGGTTTCGCAACGCCCAGGTGTCGGTCATCGCTCCCACCGGGACCATCGGCCTGCAGATGGACTGCGACACCACCGGCGTCGAGCCCGACTTCGCTCTCGTCAAGTTCAAGAAGCTGGCAGGCGGCGGCTACTTCAAGATCGCCAACCAGTCGATC
>JAZFSG010000040.1:0-5915 GCA_036446035.1 Acidimicrobiia bacterium
GCCTCCCGAGCCACCGCGGCGGCCATCGTTGCGACCGAGGCGGGCATGGGCCGTGGCGGTGGCAGCACTCGTCGCCACCTTGGCCATCCTCGGCGGCATCGTGCTGTTGCTACCAGGAGACGACGGCGAGGTCGTCGACGAACCGACCCCGACGACGTTTCCTGCCCCCACGACCACGCCGACGCCATCGACGCTGGCCGGGCCGCCACCAACCATCGCTCCTATCCCTGCCTCGGGATTCGTCACCATCCCCATCGACACGGAGGGCATCGTCGGCTCTAGCCCTGCCATCGCCGTGGCGCCCAGCGGCAATCCGGTGATGGCCTATCAGGGACTGCGCGATATCAACGTCGCGGTGTGCGCCGACCCGGCCTGCGCCTCGCCGTCGTCGGTGGTCACCATCGCCGAGGCCGGCGGAACCGTTAACCGCGAGCTCGGCCCTGCGCTGGCTGTGCAGCCCGACGGGACCCCGGTTGTCGCCTTTGGGTTCACCACCTCAGATGACGGGGACGGGGAACCGCCGTCCGACCTCCGGCTCGTCGTGTGTGACGATCCGACGTGCTCGGCGTGGACGACGACCGTCATCGTGGAGGGTGAGCTGGTGCAAGCACCGGCAGTCACCGTCACCGACGATGGCCGACCGGTGGTGGCTTTCCACCAGCGTGACTCCGAGTTGCACCTCGCCGTGTGCGACGATGCGGCCTGCTCCGGGTTCGCGGTGACCAGCGTTGACCAGGGAGAGTGGGTCAACTCCGTTGTGGCGGCGCCCGGTGAGCCGCCGACCTTCCTGTATCAGATGGACAACGAGACCCTCCTCGCCACATGCGACGCCACCTGCGGCGAGGTGACGGTCACCCCACTCGAAGGAATCGACTCCTGGCGAGCCGCCGTTGCTCGCGGCCCCCGCGGCCTGGTCATCCTCACCGTGGATGAGCACGAGGTAGTGGATGAAGCCGATGGCGAGCCGCCGGTGGACATCACCTTGATCAGCTGCCTCGATGCTGCATGCCAGGAGACGACCTCGGCAGTCATCGCCACCGCGGTGAATGGCTTCGAACTGCAGGGCGTTGCCGTCGACGCCGTCGGCAACCCGGTGATCGCCTACTCGCAATGGGAAGGCTTGAGCGTGGCGCACTGCAACGACCCGGAATGTCTCACTCCTGCCACCATCGGTATGGCGGGACTGAGCGGCGAGGTGGCGCTGGCGATGGGCACCGACGGCAACCCGCTGCTCGCCTACCACACCGGCAGCGACCTGGTGCTCATCCGTTGCGTCGACCCCGCTTGTGTCGAGGCTCCGCCTCCTGCACCGCCGCCGCCGGCGCTGGCCTTCACCGACACCGCGTGGACCATCAACGTCGCCGCCGAGGTGGTCTTCGACAACTACGGCCCTCAGGTGCTCTTCGACGCCGAGGGGCTCCCCATCATCCTCCACAACGCGCCTACCGGCACCGTGGGGCCGGAGGGTGAGAACGAGTGGGGGCTGGCACGGGCCGACTGCGAAGACTCGAGCTGTTCGCAGGTGACGAATATCGATCCGGCAGAGCTCAACACCTGGTTCGGCGCCAACTGGGCCATCGACGGCCAGGGGCGAGTGGTGTCGACCTTCTGGTCCTATGACACAGATCGGATGCTGGGCTTCGCCCGCTGTGATGACGTGGCGTGCAGCAGTGCCACCACCACCGAGTTGTTCGTGGCCGACGCCTGGGCCAACCCCGACATCGCCATCGCCAGCGACGGGCTGGCGGTGATGGCCTTTCAGAACTACACCTTCAACCCCGGCCCCATCCAGGTGGCCTTCTGCGCCGACGCCGAGTGCAGCAGCGTCGACGTTGTCGACCTCGACTTCGACTGCGTCGACGCCGACTGCAACCGATTCTGGGTGCACAACAGCACGGCGCTGGCGCTCACCCCCGACGACCGCCCGGTGGTGGTGTACACGTCGTCGAGCGGGTTACTGCGGCTGGTGGTGTGCGAAGACGCCAGATGCAGCTCCTTCGAGGCGTCGACCCTCGACGACACCGGCGGCGCCAGCGAGGCGGCCGAGGTGACCATCGGGCCAGACGGCAATCCCGTCGTCGGCTACTACGCAGACGGCACCGCCAAGCTGGCCTTCTGCCTCGATCCGCACTGTGACGAGGTAGCGGTGGCTGAGCTCGGCGAATCGATCAGAGACGCCTGGGCCCTGCCCCGCATGGCCGTGCTGGGCGACGGCCGCATCGCCGTCGCCTACAGCGCTCCGACCGACAGTCCGCGGCTGGCGGTGTGCTCCTATCCGTGCACCGACCCGGCGGTGTCGGTGCTCGTCGGCGTGACCGGGTCTTACTCCTTAGGGGTTGGCCCCGATGGGCTGCCCTTGATCGCTTTCATCGACGGCGCCGACTGGAGCGACGAGCCGCCCTACGAGATCCCGGGCCGGCTGGTGGTTGCCAAGTGCGCCGACCTCAGTTGCCTCGGGGGTTAGCGACAATCTGCTCGCTAGAGGCCGATAGTGATCGTCTCCTGAGAGGAAGTGGAAGCAACCTTGTTGTTGGCTGCGCTCGGCCACCTCCCCTTGAAAGGGGAGGGTTAGGTGCTGAGGTCGAGCATCAAGGAGCCGTTGACGATTTCGCCGAAGAAGAGCATGTAGTTGTCGCTCCAGGTGATCCCTTGGTCCTCGTGCACGTTCTCGTCGTTGGCAGTGCTCGCTGGATCGAAGTTGCCTAGCGGGAGTGATACCCCACCGCACTGCGGGGGGAACGACTCTGCCAGCACCTCGCACAGGCGAAATCCCTGGTCGTCACCGAACAGGAAGCCACTTACGGCAAGGGTGCCGGTGGCGTCGGTGGCAATAGCGTCGGGAACGGTCAAACCGTCGTCGACCACAAAGCCAGTCACTGCATCCCCTCCATCCGAGGTGACCACGTCACCGGGCGGCACCACGATGTCAGTGTCAACACCACAGTCTGGTTCGTCTTGAGGGCACAGGCCGGCGACAACGGGGGTGTCGGTTCCGGCCCCTGGGGCGTCGGAATCTGCCTGGGGGTCAGAGTCGCCGCACGCTGCAGCGATCACCGCTAGGGCCAGAAAGAGCATTGCAAGGCTTCGTTTCATCATGAGGTTTCCTCCCCTTGGGCCCATCGGCCCAGGTTCATTATCGGTATCCCCCTTCTGACGTCAAGCACCAACCCAAAGGTTCCGGTATTCCTGGGTCCTCCTTGTGACGACCGCCATCACCCGTAGTTCGACCCCCTATTGTGTGCTGCCTTCGGCGGACTCGGTCTCCTTACCGGCCTCTTCGGGCCGGTGGTCGCCTCGGCCAACTCTCCCTGGGGGACAGTCAGCTAGGCCTACGACAGCAGCGCGGCATGCTGATCCAGCACCTCCGGGGTCGCGGCGCAATGCTCACCGCTCGATGAACCCGACTCACCAGCCCTCACCGCGGCCTGGGCCGCGGAGAGGCGGGCGATCGGCACCCGGAACGGCGAGCACGACACGTAGTCCAGGCCGAGTTCGTGGCACAGGGCTATGGAGGCAGGATCGCCGCCGTGCTCCCCGCAGATCCCGACCTCGAGGCCAGGACGGGCCGCCCTACCGGCGTCGGTGGCCATTCGCATCAGCTGACCGACTCCGTCGCAGTCGAGGGTCGCGAACGGGTTCTCGTCGAGGATCCCCTCCTGGAGATACTGAACGAGGAACCCCGACTCGGCGTCGTCGCGGCTGATGCCATAGGTGGTCTGCGTCAGGTCGTTGGTGCCGAACGAGAAGAACTCGGCGTACTCGGCGATCTCGGTCGCAGTGAGGGCCGCCCGAGGTATCTCGATCATGGTGCCGAAGAGGTAGTCGATCTCTACCCCACGCTCCTCCATGACCAGGCGGGCTTCCGCTTCGAGGACCTCTCGTTGTCGCTTCAACTCGTTGACGTGGCTCGTGAGCGGGATCATCACCTCTGGATGCACGCTGACGCCACGGCTCGCCACGTCGCAGGCTGCCTCGAAGATGGCTCGGACCTGCATGCGAGTGAGGTCGGGGAGCATGATGCCGAGCCGCACCCCGCGGGTGCCGAGCATCGGATTGGACTCGTGCAGTGCCTCAACCCTGGCCAGCATGTGCTCCTCATCCTCGACCTTCGCCAGCAGGTCGTCGATCTCGCCAAGAGACGTCGCCTTGGTGAGGAGGAACTTGTGCTCCGCCAGCAGCCGCGTCAGATCGTTGCGGGCAGGCAGGAACTCGTGAAGGGGCGGATCGATCAACCGAATGATCACCGGCAGTCCATCCATGGCGCGGAACAGCCCGGCGAAGTCAGCTCGCTGCAACGGAAGCAGAACCTCCAGAGCCTCTCGCCGCTCCGAGGTTGTTTCGGCCATGATCATCTGTTGGACGAAAGGCAGACGCTCGGCCTCGAAGAACATGTGCTCGGTTCGAGTGAGGCCGATGCCCTGGGCCCCGTACGACCTGGCGCGCTCGGCGTCTGCCGGATAATCGGCGTTGGCGCGCACATCGAGCGTGCGCAAATCGTCTGCCCAGGTGAGCAGTTCCATGAGCCAGGGATCTTCGATGTTGGGTACAACCGTCGCCAGTTGCTCGAGGTAGACATCGCCGGTCGTGCCGTCGATCGAGATCCAGCTGCCCTCTGTCACTTCTCGGTCGCCGACCGTCATGACCCTGGCCACCAGATCGATCTCCAGCTCCGCAACGCCGACAACTGCCGGCTTGCCGAACTGGCGAGCCACGAGCGCGGCATGGCTGGTGCGCCCGCCTCTCGACGTGAGGATCCCTTCGGCGGCCAGCATGCCGTGGACGTCATCCGGCTTGGTCTCTGGGCGGACCATGATGACCTGACGGCCATCCTCCTTGGCCCAACGCTCCGCCAGATCTGCGTCGAAGGCGACGACGCCGACGGCGGCGCCCGGTGACACGTTGAGTCCCGAGGCGAGCAACACCGCGTCTGCTCGCGCTTCGGGGTCGAACTGCGGGTGGAGGAAGAAGTCAACCTGATCGGGCGTGACCCGCATCACGGCATCCTGCTCCGAGATGAAGCCTTCGGCCACCAGGTCGACCGCAATGCGCACGGCTGCCTGAGCGGTCCGCTTGCCGGAGCGGGTCTGCAGGATCCATAGCTTGCCATGCTCGATCGTGAACTCCATGTCCTGCATTTCGCCGTAGTGGCGCTCAAGGCGCTTGGCGATGTCCTTGAACTCGGCGTAGGCGGTCGGCATCTCGACGGCAAGGGCCTCGATGGGATTGGTCGCCCTTATGCCCGCTACCACGTCCTCGCCCTGGGCGTTGGTGAGGTAATCGCCCTCGATGCTGTCCTCGCCGGTAGTGGCATTGCGAGACATGGCGACCCCGGTGCCGGAGTCGTCCCCCGTGTTGCCAAACACCATCGTTTGGATGGTGACTGCCGTGCCCAGGTCGTGGGCGATGCCGGCGGCATTGCGATAGTCCTGAGCCCGCTTCCCGTTCCAGGAATCGAAGACCGCCTTGGTGGCAAGTCGGAGCTGCTCGAAGGGGTCGTCGGGGAAACGCGGGGCGATGTTGCGGAACTCAGTCACGATCTGATGCAGGTGTTCGACCGGCAGCTCGGGGTCGGTCTCGACACCAGCCTCGGCGCGGTGACGCTCCAGAACGTGCTCGAAGAGCTCGTCGCGGAGCCCTAGCACCACCGAACCGAACATCTGGATGAGCCGCCGGTACGAGTCGTAGACGAAGTGCTCGTCACCGGTGACCTTGGTGAAACCAGCTGCTACCTCATCGTTGAGTCCGATGTTGAGGACGGTGTCCATCATGCCGGGCATCGAGAACTTGGCGCCGGAACGACATGACAGCAGCAGCGGGTTGGAGGCTTCTCCGAAGCGTTTGCCCGTGTCTTGCTCGACGGTGTGCAGAGCCTCGACCACCTGGTCCCAGGCGCCCTCGGGGAGCAGGCCTCCCCC
>JAZFSG010000041.1:0-4855 GCA_036446035.1 Acidimicrobiia bacterium
CGCCATGAGCACGGTCGTAGAATGGGCGGGCACAATCGGAGCACAGCGTGACCCACATCGCGATGATCCTGGCGATGGTCGGCGCATTGATCGCCCTCAACCGATACGCCCGCCGCCACGAGCGCGACGGAGACTGGGACAAGGAAGGTCACGGCACCCCCGAGCACCAGGAACCAGGGGTCAAGTTCCGCCCGCTCGAGGCGCCACCTAGCGAGCCGTTCAACTAAGCCGTTCGGTTGCGGATGCCCTGGAGAACGTCCGGCGACCGCTCCGGCGGAGCGGCGGCCCGCTCCAGCGTCCGGAACTCGAAGGCGGGCGGTCCCTCGTGCTTGTGCGAAGCCACCTGGCGCCAGTCGTCAGGATCCCACTTCGGAAACCAGACATCGCCTTGCGGTTCCGCGTCTACCAGCGTTAGCTCCATGCGGTCGGCGTGCTCCAGGAACAGGTCGTAGACGGCGGCACCGCCGATGACGAAGAGTTCGCCGTCTGCACCCCCGAGCTCTTCGGCGATGGCCATGGCCTCGGGGACGCTACTGGCGACCTCGACTCCGTCCGGGCGATAGGCAGCATTGCGGGTGAGCACGATGTTGGTGCGGTCGAGGAGCGGGCGGCCGATCGACTCGAAGGTGGCGCGACCCATGACGACGGTGTTGCCGACGGTGAGACGTTTGAAGCGACGCAGGTCGGCGGAGATCGACCACGGCAGTTCTCCGTCAAGGCCGATGACGCCGTTGCGGGCGACGGCGGCGATGAGGACGATCACACGGAGACCAATCCCTTGATGGCGGGATGGGGGTCATAGTCGACGAGCGTGAAGTCCTCGTACCTGAAGGAGAAGATGTCCGTGACCCGAGGGTTGACTTCCATCCGGGGCAGCGGCCGCGGGTCTCGATCGAGCTGCTGCTTCACCTGCTCGAGGTGGTTGTTGTAGATGTGGGTGTCGGCCAGCGTGTGCACGAACTCGCCAGGACGAAGCCCTGTCACCTGGGCGACCATCATCAGGAGGAGAGAGTACGAGGCGATGTTGAACGGCACTCCGAGGAAGAGGTCGGCGCTCCGCTGATACAGCTGCAGGCTCAGGCGATCGCCGTCGACGTAGAACTGGAACAGCAGGTGGCACGGTGGCAGCGCCATGTTGGGAATCTCGGCGACGTTCCAGGCCGAGACGATGTGCCGGCGTGAGTTCGGGTCGCGCCGGATGCCCTCGATGACATCCGATATCTGATCGATGGTCTGCCCGTTGGGCGCTCCCCACGACCGCCACTGCACGCCGTAGACGGGGCCGAGCTCTCCGGTTTCGGGGTCGGCCCACTCGTTCCATATCCGAACGCCGTTGTCCTTGAGGTAGGCGACGTTGGAGTCGCCGGCCAGGAACCACAGCAACTCGTGGATGATGGACTTGAGGTGGACCTTCTTGGTCGTGACGAGCGGAAACCCATCATCGAGGTCATATCGGTTCTGGCGGCCGAAGACGCCGCGGGTTCCGGTGCCGGTCCGGTCGAGTCGCTCGGTCCCATCGTCGAGGACCTCTTGGAGTAGAGACAGGTATTGCTGCATGATTGCCCCTCCAGGGGTGGGTGGCCGGGGGAAGAGAATCAGCCGTTGTGTGGTGCACTTTAGCGGAGAATGACAATCGTGTAAGTCTGGAGGCACCAAACGGTCCCCGTATCCTTGGGGTCCGTGACCGCTCTTCGCGTACTCCTTGTCATTCTGGTACTCGCCATCCTCGTGGTGGCAGCACTGCCGCTGCTGGTCGTCGTCGATCTGGTGTCTGGAGGCGATGGCTATGGGCTGTGCGCTTCGGGGCTCACCTCGTGTCGCACCTCTTACTTCGATGGGCCAGAACTGGCAGCTTTCATCGCGTTGGTCACGTTCGTGCTGATAGCTGCGATCCGGGTGGTCCAAGTGGCGATGATGCGCCTGTCGGCCGGCCGTTCGCGGCGTTTGAGTGGTCCGCTCTCTCCGCCCCGAGCGTCGGCGCCCCGGCGCTAGAACTCTGTGCGGGTCCCTAGCGGTCTCAGGTATCGTGCTGCGGTGCAAGAACCTCAGGCAAGAGAGCCGCTGCGCGATCGATTCCCTGACTACATGGCCTCGTTCTCGGTTATGGCGGGACTCGCCATGGCGATCGGACTGGTGGTGGCGCTGTTCTCCTCGGTCAGCTACTCCGCGGGCGCCGGCTACGGCTTGATGTTGCTTGGGGTCGGCATGCTCGCCGTCGGTGGCACCCAGGGCGGCGGATACGCCAGCCTCGGCGTTGGCGCTGTCGGCATGCTCTTCGGGAGTCGCCGCCACGACGAGGACTACTCCGACGAGCGGGTGAGGAGGGGAACCGCTGGCCGCGTCGACCCTCGGCAGCGGCTACGCAAGGGCCTGCGGCCAGAGGCCAACCCGAGTGCATTCTGGTTGGTCATCGGCGGCCTCGTCGCCATCGGCGCCGGCATCGGCCTTCTCAACAGCCTCGGCTAGATCCGTCGAGTCAGAGACGCCAGAGCGCCTGCCATCCCCAGAACGCTGGCGCCGAGCAGAATCCACGGACCGGCTCCGAGGCCGGCACCAGGCGTATCTGCCGCCTTCACAGCATCGGCGAACTTGAACGCCGCCAGCACAATCGCCACTCCGGCGAACCCGATGGCGGGAACTGCCAGCGACGTCCGGAGAGCTTCCGCCCTGTCACCGAACACGGCGAGCGCGGCAGGCACGGCCAGAACGACCACCACAGGCCAGGCGTAGCCGTCGATCCCAGCGATGGAACCCTGCTGGTCGAACCTGACGAAGGGGAGGGCAAGGGAGATCGTGCCGATGGCAGCCGCCGCGACCAGCATGATCCGCGAGCGATGCACTAAAGCACCTCCTGGCGGACAAGGTAGACACCACTGGCCTCCGCATGAACGCCGGCCTCGCTTCGCAGCTGGCCGGACAGGCGCAGCCGCCTGCCGCTGCGGTCATCGACCCGCCCGGCCAGCGTGAACGCGGTATCGGGCGGCGATGGTGCTGTGTACCGAAGCTCAAGCCTCGCGGTCACGGCTAGGACTCCCTCGAAGTAGATGGCGGCCCACGCCAGCACCTCGTCGAGGGCGGTAGCGACGATGCCACCGTGCAGGGTGGCATCGAAGCCGCGGTACTCGGGGCGCGGCGTCCAGTCAACAACGACCTCGTCTTCGACCACACGGAAACCGTCGAGGCCAAGGCCGATGGGGTTTTCCCGGCCACACGCGAAGCAATGGTCGTAGTCCTTGCGCAAGGCAGCGATCCGTGATGGAGAGATCATGTATGCCTGGTCGCGGCGCCCGTCTGCACCGACCACAGGTTGGCATAGACGCCTTCGAGCTCCGAAAGCTCATCGTGGCTCCCGGTCTCAACGAGGCGTCCGCCTTCGAGGACGTAGATGCGATCGGCGTTGCGAATCGTCGACAGCCGGTGGGCGATGATGATCGTCGTGCGTCCGACTGCCAGTCGTTCCAGCGACCGCTGAATGGCCGCTTCGGTTTCGTTGTCAACCGACGACGTCGCCTCGTCGAGGACGAGGATCGGAGGATCTTTGAGAACAGCCCTTGCCAGCGAAACGCGCTGCCGCTGACCGCCGGACAGACGTTGTCCGCGCTCTCCGACGATGGTGTCATACCCGTGGGGGAGTTCCTGGATGAACTGATGGGCCTCGGCGATGGCGGCGGCTGCGACAACGTCGTCACGGCTGGCGCCGGGTCGGCCGTACGAGATGTTGTCCGCGATCGATCCGTCGAAGAGGTAGACGTCCTGGCTCACCAGCCCGATCGCTTTGCGCAGATCACCAAGCCTCAACTCGCTGACGTCGATGCCGTCGATACTGACGGTCCCGCTATCGGCGTCGTAGAACCGCAGCAGGAGCTTGATGACGGTCGTCTTGCCGCTTCCCGTTGATCCCGTGATGCCAACTGTCTCTCCGGCGGCGACGGTGAACGACACTTCGTTGAGGGCGGGAGCCAACGGGTCGTAGGCGAAGGAGACACCCGAGAGGGCGACGTCGCCCCTCGCCTGTGGCAGCTCGATCGGGCCGTCGGTGATGGTTGCCTCAGTGTCGAGCACATCGAGAATGCGCGCCGTCGACGCCATGGCTCGGTGGTAGAGGTCGACCGTTTCTCCCAGGCGGGTCAGAGGCCACAGCAATCGCTGGGTGAGGAACACGAGCACCGTATAGGGACCGACTGCGAGATCTCCCTCGGTTACGAGGTAGCCGCCCAGCACCAGGGTGGCGGTGAACCCGACCACGATGGCCATGCGGATCAGGGGTGAGAACGCGGAGCTGAGGCGGATCGCATTGCGATTGGCCGTGCGGTAGGCGTCAGAGGCCGCCCCGATCCTGTCGGTCTCGGTGGACTCGGCGGTGAAGCTCTTGATGGTGGCTATGCCGCCGAGGTTGTTGGCGAGGCGGCTGTTGATGAGCCCGGCTCTCTGGCGAACCTCGGCGTAGCGAGGAGCGATGCGGCGCTGGAAGCGGAAGGAGCCCCACATGATCATCGGCATCGGCAGGAAGGCCAGCCAGGCCACCTGGGGCGCCAAGACGAAGAACACGGCTCCGATGACGATGGTGGTCGTCGCCAACTGGATGAGGTCGTTGGCGCCATGATCGAGGAACCGCTCGAGCTGGTTGACATCATCATTGAGCACCGCCATGAGTTCACCGGTGTGCTGTTGCTCGAAGTAGGCCATCTCAAGGGTCTGCGTGTGCCTATAGGCATCCATCCGCAATTCGTGCTCGAGGAGCTGGGCGAGGTTGCGCCACCACACGCCGTGTAGGTACTCGAACAGGCTCTCTAGGCCCCAGATGACGAAGGTGACGGCCGCGAGAAGCCACAGCTGGGCAAGCACCGAGGTGACC
>JAZFSG010000042.1:0-4654 GCA_036446035.1 Acidimicrobiia bacterium
ACCCGGCTCGGCCGCCGGTCAGTGAGCGATGACGGCCGCTCGAACCAGGGCTCGACGCAGCGCCTTGACCACTTCGGGATCGAAGTCGTAGGCAGCACCACGATGCAGGGTCTCGATGGCCTCGAGAGGGCTGAGGCCCATCTCGAGGGTTGCCTGGTCGTAGGCGCTGGCAACTCGGATCACCTTCGATGACAGGGGGAGTTCCTCGTCCACGATCTCACCGGGACGGCGATACGGCTGATGCTGTTGGCGGATGATGGTGGCAACCCGGTTGAGGTATGGGGCCTCCTTGACGATCTCGGCACCCCAGCTGGCGATGTCCTCGTCTGAGTAGCCAGCCTTGAGGATCGCCGGCTCGTTGAGCGTGATACGGCCGATGTCGTGCATGAGGGCGGCGAACTCGAGGTCGGAAGCTTCCCGCGGCGCCATTCCGAGCTCCCTACCCATCGCCATCGCGATGTCCGTAGCCCGAACCGCGTGGCCATCCGGGGCTAACCCTGCCGCCTCGGGGATCCGGGCCAACGCACGAATGGTCTGGCTGTACGTGACCCTTGTTCCGTGATAGCGGACGAAGGCGAGGTGGCTGAACCCATAGGCCATCACCGCCATCGGTATCGCCCACCACTTCATGAGCGGCCACGACAGGGCGAAAAGGGCTCCTGCCGACACCAAGCCCACAACGACCGACCAGTCCTCGAGGGCCTGCAGCCACAGGTAGCGGAATGCGAGGCGCTCACCCCGATGACGCAACACGGCCGTCGACAGGGCCATAGCGATGAACCACGCCATTCCGGCGGCAAGGATCGAGGCGAGCTGAATCGACTGCTCCCCCAGATTGCTGGCTTCCTCGAACCGGCGCATCACCCCAAAGAACGCGAAGGCGTACGCGGTTAATGCCAGCACGCCCGGAAGGAAGTCGGTCGATACTCGGTGACGGTTGCCCAGAAGGACTATCCACGACCCGAGGAGGCCAAGGGAGTAGATCGCTCCCGTGGCATAGAGGTCGTTGGTCAGTAGCGGGACGGCGGCAGCCACCGCTAGGCCAACATCGAGCATGTGGCCGGACGGAGTTGGCACGCGCACGATCTGGGCAAGGGCAAGGATCGTGGCGCCCATGGCAACAGCCGGCCACGGCGTCGAGCCGAGGACGGTGAGAGTGGCACCGAGAACGGCGACTGTGGTCCACGCCATCAGCGACGTCCGGGAGAAGGTTGCTTCAGCCATGGATTCGGTACACGTTCGCGTCCTGGGCCGCAAGCAGCCTTGCATGTTCTTCGTCATCGACATCAAGGGACCCGTAGACCTCACCGGACTGCTCGAGCGCACCAACCAGGGCCTCGACACACTCGGGGTCGAACTGTGAGCCTGAGTTCGCTCGTAGCTCCTCGATGGCGTAACGCTGGGTGAGGGCCACGCGGTACGACCGGGTGCTGGTCATCGCGTCGAAGGCGTCGGCGACGGCCAAGATGCAGGCCTCCCGCCCTGGCGACTCGCCGTGTTGGTATGACGAACCGCCATATCCGGTGCCGTCGAAGTTGGCGTGATGGTTGCTGGCGATCGCCACCATCGGCTGCAGGAAGTCCACCTCAGCCAGCAGATCCTCAACGCTGTGAACGTGTTGCTCCATCTGGGCGCGTTCCTCTTCGGTCAACCGTGATCTCTTCGTGATGAGGTCGCGGGGCACGGCCAACTTGCCGACGTCGTGAATCAGCGCAGCCCATCGCAGGCGCTCCAGGCCATTGGCGTCGTACCCGAACTCCTCGCCGATGACTTGAGAGAAGTGGGCAACTCGCTCGGTGTGGCCTCTCGTGTATAGATCTTTGGCCTCGAGAGCCTTAATGAACCCCCGCAGGGTGGCTTCCTGGGCTTCGCGGAGGTCCCCGTAAGAGGCAAACGTCATGTGCCCAACGAAGAAGACGGCCGCTATGAACGGAAGTGCGATCGGTCCGACGAGGAGATAGGCAGCTCCCAGCATGCCGCCGAGAAAGCCCATTCCCAGGTACGGCACCACCGCGGAGCTGAGGCGCGACCACGCCCGAAGCTCACGTCCGTAGATGATCTTCACGGCCAACGAAACCAGCCCGTAGTTGATGGCGCCATAGACAAGGGCGGCCGCGATCGAGGCCACTGCCAGTTGCCCAACGTTGGCCTTGGTGACCGGGCCCGGATGCAGGAGGCTCAGCACGGCGATCGATGTGGAAACGGTGAGAACGAACTGCCCGAAGTTGGCGATGGGCTCGAACCACCTGCGTTCCTTGAGGTCGAGGGGTGTCAGGAAGCCGAACGCCGCCATTACAGCAACGCCGAGAACCCCACTTTGGGGGCCGAAGATCGCGCCGGCGGTGATGATGACCATGATCGAGGGACTGACGAAGAGGTGGTCGTTGATCTCGACCGCTCGCCATTCGAGGACTGCCACGGACGCGATGAATAGCACCCACAGCCAGACCGGTCTCGGAACTGACTGCGTGAGGCTGAGCCACGTCAAGATGGCGACACCGGCCCCGGAGAGGCCAGCACCCACCGCCATCTTGCGCCTACGAAGGTTGCTCGATGAGTTCATGAGAAGTGGGAATGCCCGAGCAACCGGTTTTACGGTTATCCAATACGGAAGTTTGCAGCTCCGGCGAGCATGGTGATTAGCACGCTGCCGACCGAAATAGCCAAACGCTTAAGAGTAAGCAACGCGGCCTCCTCAACGATTTCGTTATCGCTCTCTGGCATCTGATCAGCCAGTGCGGAATTCGCTTCGCTCGGTTATCAGTCGGGCTGCTCGGGCATCCCGTCGACGTAGCTTGCGCCACGTCGAATTCTTGGTTGTCAATCGAGGTGCCCACGCTGGCCCCATACCTCGCGTTAAGCCAGAGAACCTGGCCCCGGGATCCTGGCCCCGGCAGTGCCGACATCGGCAGGAATGCAGCGTAAGAGAAGTCACTTAGTGGGTGCAAATGGTTTTTCGCGCTCTGCAACGCACCGTGGTTGTTCCCCGCCGACCTGGCGCCTCACGACTACTCTGCGCTCACTATGGACTACCGGGAGCTTGAGGAGATGCTGTGTCGTCTCCCATCTGTGGACGCGGTGCGGATCGTCGGGGGCAGCGAAGGCATCACCGAGGTCCATGCGCTGTCGCCCCCGGACAAGACTCCGAAGCAGGTCGTTCGCGATATCCAGTCACTCGCCATGGCGCGCTACGGCACCAACATCGACCGCAGGGTCATCTCGGTGGTCCAGATCGCCAGCGAGGCCGTTGCCCCCGGCGAAGGAGAACGTCCTCGCATTCTGAACATTGACGAGACGCCCGAGGGCGAACGGGTCACCGTTGCGGTGACTCTCGGCTGGCGTGGCGAGGAGTACCGGGGCGAGACTTCGGGCCCCATGGTGGCATCGGCACGCTTCAGGCTCGTCGGAGAAGCCGTCTTGCGGGCCATGGAGGAAGTATTCGGTGGCACCGCGCCGCTTGCTCTGGACGCCATAGGCATCCAGAGCATCGGCCCGAGAGATGTCATGGTTGCCGTCGTCGTGACGGCAGAAGGCAAGAAGGAAGAAGTCCATGTCGGCACCTCCCTGGCGAAGGGCGAAGACGCCAATGCCGCCGTGCGTGCAGTCCTCGACGCGCTGAACAGGCGGATACCTCAGCTCCTTCGATGAAGGTCACCTCCGGCCTTGGCGGCATGGCCGCTGCTCCCCACCACCTCGCCGCCGAGGCGGCACTAGCCATCATGGCGGAGGGAGGAAGCGCCGCCGACGGAGCTATCGCCGCCAATGCGGTACTCGGCGTGGTCCTCCCAGAAACCTGCGGGCCCGGCGGCGACCTCTTCGCACTGGTTCACCAGCCAGGGCAAGCAGCACCAGCCTGCCTCAACTCCTCTGGCCGTGCCGGCTCCGGCGCCTCCGCAGAAGAACTCCGGGCACAGGGACACGAAGCCATTCCCTTTCGGGGCCCATGGGCAGTGACGGTTCCGGGATGCGTCGACGGATGGGAGGCTCTTAGCGGGCGGTTCGGAACAGTGCCGCTAAGCCAGGCGCTGCGCCCCGCGATCGAACTCTGCGCCGGTTTCGAGGCCTCGCCGGAGTTGGCGGCGGCCCTGGGGCGGGCGCAGGAATGGCTTGCCAAGACGCCGTCAGCGTCGGAGCTCTACCCGGACGGGTCGCCACCACTTCCCGGCGACACCTTGAGCCGGCCCCTTCTCGAGGCAACCCTAGGAACGATCGCGGAGGGCGGACGCGAGTCCTTCTTCGATCATGTCGGACCTGAGATCACACACGCCACCGGGGGCCGGATAGCACCTGTCGACTACGGCCGCGTCCAGTCCGACTGGGTAGATCCGATTGGCATCGACGTATTCGGCCGAACGGCCTGGACGGTTCCCCCCAATAGCCAGGGATACCTGACGCTCGCTGCCGCGGCGATCTTCGAGAGGCTCGACGTCGGCAGCGACCATGCCGACCCGGCGTTTCAGCACGGGCTCATCGAGGCCTATCGCGCAGTGTCATGGGAGCGCAATGACGTCGTGGCCGACCCGACCAACGCGCCGTCGATCGACCTACTAGACCGCCGGCGCCTCGACGAGCGGGCCGACTCCATCGACCCAGCGACACAGGCGGAGTGGCCGGAATCCCCCGAGGCAAGGGTTGGGACCGCCTACATGTGTGT
>JAZFSG010000043.1:0-18401 GCA_036446035.1 Acidimicrobiia bacterium
GATCACCCGGACAAGGCGTACGAAGATGACGACCTGGTGTGCGTTGGTTTCACGGCTCACTACGGGGCTATGCGCGCCCAGTTCGGAGAACACATGGTCGACGACGTCGCCGGCGAGAACATCATCATCGACTATCCCGAGGAGGTATGGCCCGACGATCTCGGCTCAAGGCTGGGGATAGAGAATCAGGACTCCGGCGACCTGGCGACGCTCGAGATGGTGAGCTTCGCTGCGCCCTGCGTTGAGTTCAGCCGGTTCTGCCTCGAACGTCCCAAGGAAGATGTCCCCGCGAGTGAGTTGGGGGAGGCCCTCAGATTCCTGGGTAATGGGCGCCGGGGGTACCTGTTGGTTCTGGACAAGGTTGTGGATGAGGTCGCGGTGCGGCCCGGCGACAAGGTGTTCCTGCTAGACGCCGCCGGTTGATCTGGCTACGTCGCCCGTGGTGGCGGTGGGATGCCCCAGGCGTAAGTCTGTTTTGTCAGCCGGAGGTAGGTGTGAGCCTCGAGCGACGAGACCCCGTCGAGGGCTCGCAGATCGCTCATGACTTCCAACAGGTGATCGTTGTCGGCGCACAGCACCTCGACCATCAGATCGAAGCGGCCCGCCGTCAAGACAACGTAGACGGCGGAATCGAGAGCTCCCACCTTGGCGCTGACCTCGTCGATATCGCCGTCCACAGTCAGGCCGATCATGGCCTCGACGGTGAACCCGATCTGGAGGGGATCGGTGATGGCCACGATGTCGAGCACGCCGGACTCCAGGAGCCGGTTCACGCGGAGTCGAATCGCCGCCTGGCTGAGGTCGATTCCCTTGGCCAGGTCGGCGAAGCTGGCACGCCCATCGATCTGCAGGGCAGTGATGATCTGGAGATCCGTGTCGTCGAGCTGGCGCTCGGCACCAGTTGCGGTATCTCCCATCGGTCCAGTTGGGGGCTCTCTGGTCATGTCCATTTCGGGTCGAGAAAGCTATTGTCAATCTAATCGTCCGAAGGGCTCCTCGCATTGCGAATCCTCAACAGAAGGATGTTCCGGCTTGCGAATGGCTCGATATTTGTGCTAGTAAGGCGCAATCTGATGTGAACTCGGTTAGACAGCAGCGATGGGAGCTCTGATGGCTAGCAAGATCAACCGGGACCGAGTGGCCGAACTGACCAAGTCGATGGAGGAGTCGCTTCGCCTCCGGACTCAGAAATCCGGTGAGTTCGTCGAAGAAGCCAAAGAGGTGCTGCCGTCCGGAGTGGCATCGTCCTTCCAGGATCAAGCGCCCCATCCCATCTTCATTGTCGAGGGCAACGGCTCGAAGGTCGTAGACCTCGACGGCAACGAGTACAGCGACTTCCACAACGGCTTCGGGGTGATGGTGGTTGGCCACGCCCATCCAGTGGTCGCAGCAGCCATCGCTGATGCCGCTTCCAAGGGGACCCACTTCGCAGCCCCCAACGCCGCCGCCGTTCGGGTAGCGCGGGAGTTGTCCCGGCGCTTCCAGCTCCCCAAGGTCCGCTTCTCCAACTCCGGCACGGAGGCAACGCTGGATGCGGTCCGCTTGGCCCGTGCCTTCACCAGCAAGGACGGCTTGGCCAAGGTCGAGGGCTCCTACCACGGCCACCACGACTCCGTCATGGTTTCGGTCCATCCCGACCCGTCGAAGATCGGCCCGCGGGCCCACCCAGTCTCGGTGCCGCAGTCGGCGGGGATACCCGCGGCGCTGCTTGATCTGACGGTGGTCGTGCCTTTCAACGATCCGGACGCACTCGATGCCACCCTTGCAGCCAATCCGGACGTCGGCACCATGATCGTCGAGCCGATCATGATGAACATCGGAGTGGTTCCTCCTAATCCTGGCTACCTCGAGGCTCTTCGCGAGATCACGAGTAAGCACGGGGTCGTCTTGATCTTCGACGAGGTCAAGACCGGCGTCACCATCGCGCCCGGGGGCGCCGTTGAGAAGTACGGCGTCGTGCCGGACATCGTCGCTGTGGCCAAAGCCACCGGTGGCGGCACCCCGATCGGAGCAGTTCTCGGGACCGAAGAGATCATGGCCCAGATCAGCGAAGGGACCGTCGCCCAGGTCGGGACCTTCAACGGCAACCCGCTGACGATGGCGGCGGCCGAGGCGGCCCTGCTGGAGGTACTCGACGCCGACGCCTACCGCAGGCTCGATGAGATCGGCCAACGGGTACTGGACGGCTGCCAGGACGTGTGCGATCGCTTCGGGCTGCCCGCCTACGCCATCGGGGTGGCTTCCAAGGGGTGTGTGATGTTCGCCGAAGAGCCCGTTGTCGACTATCGGTCGTACACGGAGCAATTCGACGAGGGTCTCAACTATCTCGGCTGGCTGTATCACATGGTCAACGGCGTCTACATGACACCGGGCGCCGACGAGCAGTGGACGCTATCGGTCGTTCACAGCGATGCTGAGATCGACCACTACGTCGCTGTCTTCGAGGAGTTCGCAAAGGACATAACGGCCACAGCGTGACGGAAGGGAGAACTGGTATGGAAATGCTCAACAGCATCGGAGGCTCGTGGCAGCCGTCGTCGGACGGCGCGACCCAAGAGGTGATGAACCCCGCAACCGCTGAGACCATGGCCACCGTCCCTGTCAGCACGACGAAAGATGTAGATGCCGCGGTGGCGGCCGCGGCAGATGCGTTCCCGGCATGGGCCGACAAGACACCGCGGGAGCGCTCAGAGGCCTTGTTCGCGGTGGCCGACGTCATCGAGCAGAACCTCGACGAGTTGCGGAGCCTCGAGGTCGACAACGTAGGTAAGCCGGTCTCGATCGTTGACTTCGAATTCGACCTCACGGTTGACAACTGGCGGTTCTTCGCAGGGGCCGCCCGTCACATCGAAGGCAAGGCCGCCGCCGAGTATTGGCCCGGCGCCACCTCGTATGTTCGGCGCGAGCCGCTCGGCGTGGTCGGGGCCATCGCACCCTGGAACTACCCACTCAACATGGCCACGTGGAAGCTGGGGCCTGCCCTCGCCACCGGTAACACCGTGGTCCTCAAGCCGTCGGGGATCACCCCGATCACCGCCCTCCGTCTCGCCCAATTGCTGGAGGGGGTCCTGCCACCGGGGGTCCTCAACGTCGTGTGCGGCCGTGGGTCTGTGATCGGAGAGGCGATATCGGCGCACCCCGACATCGCCATGGTCTCCATAACCGGCAGCGTCGCCGCCGGGAGGGCGGTTGCCCGCACCGCCTCCGAGAGTCTTAAGCGGGTGCACCTCGAGCTAGGGGGTAAGGCGCCCGTTGTGGTCTTCGACGACGCCGACGCGGGCGCCGTCGCTGCCAAGCTGCGCGAGGCCAGCTTCTACAACTCGGGTCAGGACTGCACGGCGCCGTGTCGCGTTGTCGCCACCTCTGGCATCCACGACGATCTGGTCGGTGCCCTCGACGACCAGATCAGTCAGATCTCCGTTGGCGATCCCAACGATCCCGATGTCGAGATGGGCCCACTGGTGTCGGCGGAGCAGCTCGAAAGCGTTTCCGGCTTCGTCGATCGCGCCGTGTCCGATGGCGCCAAGCTGGTAACCGGCGGCAAGCGGGTCGATGGGGCGGGTTTCTATTACGAGCCCTCACTCATCGCCGGCGCCGACCAGCGCTCCGAGATCATTCAGCAAGAGGTCTTCGGTCCGGTGCTCACCGTTCAGGACGCCGGCGATGAAGCCGCAGCTCTCGCCTGGGCCAACGACGTCGACTTCGGTCTGGCGGCGTCGGTGTGGACCAAGGACGTTGGTCGTGCCATGCGGATGACGAAGGGACTGCGCTTTGGCACCGTGTGGGTCAACGACCACATCACCATCGTTTCCGAGATGCCCCATGGCGGTTTCAAGCACTCTGGCTACGGCAAGGACATGTCGGCCTACTCGCTGGATCACTACACGGAGGTCAAGCACGTGATGATCAATCATGGGTGACGCCATCTCAAGGCCGGGGACCTCTTGAGCATCGACGGTGCCCCCGCGGTAGGTCTCCACGGTGTCACCAAGAAGTTCGGCGTGGATGTCGTCGCGGTCGATGACATGGGACTCGAGATTCGAGATGGCGAGTTCTTCTCTCTACTTGGGCCATCAGGGTGCGGCAAGACCACCACCTTGCGAATGATCGCGGGGCTCGAATTCCCGACCGATGGCAGCATCCAGATCTTCGGAGATGAGATGGGACTGCGCCCGCCCAACAAGAGGCCGGTCAACACCGTCTTCCAGTCATACGCCCTGTTCCCCCACATGAACGTCGAGCAGAACGTCGGGTTCGGGCTTCGGATGAAAGGCGTCGACCGCTCCGAGGAGAAGCAGCGAGTCAACGAGGCAATCGATCTGGTGCGTCTCTCGGGCCTCAACACCCGCCGGCCGGGCGCACTCTCCGGTGGCCAACAGCAGCGGGTGGCGCTGGCCCGTGCTCTCGTCAATCAACCCAAGGTTCTCCTCCTCGACGAGCCGCTTGGCGCCCTCGACCTCAAACTGCGCCAGACGATGCAGCTGGAGTTGAAGGACATTCAGGCCGACGTCGGCATCACCTTCATCTACGTCACCCACGATCAAGAGGAAGCCCTGACGATGTCGGACCGCATCGGCGTCATGAACGAAGGAAAGCTGGTGCAGGTGGGAGTGTCCGAGGAGATCTACGAGTCCCCGGCCAACCTGTTCGTCGCCAGCTTCGTTGGCGACATGAGCTTCCTGCCAGCCGAGGTCGTCGAGCCGGGCTCGGTGCGCCTCGCCGGAGGGGAGATCGTGCGAGCCAAGACCGATTCGAACCCAGGCACCAGCGTCACCCTTGCGCTGCGCCCGGAGAAGCTGCATCTGTTCGCCAATGCCTCCGAGGCCCCGCCGGATCGCAACGCCCTGAGCGGCACTGTGACCCGCCGGACGTTCTATGGGGAGTCCCTGTACTACGAGGTCGCCGTCGGGGCCTCGGGGTCGTTTGACGTGCGCGTCGAGAACCTTCCCGTGATGCGGCGATGGGAGGTTGGCGACGAGGTGGTGGTCGACTTCCATCCAGATTCGACAACGGCGCTGGCCGAGTGACTCTGACCGACGAACGCACGGAGGAGGTGGCGGTCAACCCGAGGCTCGAGCGCGCCGCACGTCGCCGCGAGTCGTGGCGCGGTTTCCTCCATGCGGTCCCCGCCTACGTCTACCTGATCGTGTTCTTTGTGCTGCCTCTGATCGTCGTCTTCGTATTCTCTTTCGCCAGCCGGAGCCGGACCGGGAGGCCGGAACTCGAGAATTGGAACGTCGACGGCTGGACCAGGCTCACCGACGAGTTGGTGCGCACCATCGTCACCCGCTCTCTGTTCGTAGCGGCCTTGAATACCGTCCTCTGCCTGATCATCGGATATCAGTTCGCCTACTGGATCGCAACGCGTCGCAAGCAAAGCACGCGCACGATCCTGCTGATCCTCGTACTCATACCATTCTGGTCGAACTTCTTGGTCAGGACCTACGCCTGGCGGATGTTGCTCGATTCCGACGGCTACATCACCCAGCTCGGCGAGCTCACCGGGTTATGGGGCCGGACGCTCTTCACCCTGCCTGCCGTCTTCCTCGGCCTGCTCTATGGGTATCTGCCGTTCATGGTGCTTCCGTTGTACGCCGCCATCGAGCGCATCGATTGGAGCCTGGTCGAGGCGGGCAGAGATCTGTACGCCTCAGGGACCAAGGCGTTCATGAAGATCACGCTGCCGCTGTCGCGCCCCGGGATAGTCGCCGGCTCGATCCTCGTCTTCATTCCGAGCCTCGGCGCCTACGTGACCCCAGACATCCTCGGCGGGGCCAAGACGACCTTGTTAGGCAACTTCATCGTCACCCAATTCGGCGCGGCCCGCAACTGGCCGTTCGGCTCCGCTCTGTCCTCGGCCATCCTGATGGTCATGTTGCTGGCGACGATCCTGTATTTCCGCAGCGGGGCGAGGACAGTATGACGGTGCAACAGGCCGGCGGGCGGCGCTCGAGGATGGATCGATGGCTGTCGCTCAATGGCTGGTTCGTGTTCGCCTTCCTGTACCTGCCGATCCTGGTCGTTATCGTGTTCTCGTTCTCGGGTGCGTCCAACGTCGGCATCTGGGGAGGGTTCTCCCTTCGTTGGTACCGACGGATGGCAGGCAACGAGCAGCTGCTGGCCACCCTCGAGAACACGCTGTGGGTGGCGCTGTGGTCGACGATCGTGGCCACGGTGTTTGGCACGGCGGCGGCGCTGGCTCTGGATCGGTACCGGAAGTGGGTCAGCCGCGGCACCTTCGACGCCATCTTGTACATGCCGGTGATCATTCCCGATGTGACCATGGCCGTGATGCTGTTGTTGTGGTTCACCCAGATCGGGCTGCCGCTGGGACGGCTGTCGATCGTCCTGGCGCACATCGCTTTCAACATCTCGTTCGTGGCCATCGTGGTACGCGCCCGGCTGGCTCACATGGATTCGTCAATGGAGGAAGCGGCGGCGGACCTCTATGCCAGTCGCTGGCAAACATTTCGCCGGGTAACGCTGCCCCTCATAATGCCCGGAGTGCTCGGCGGAGGACTCCTCGCCCTTACGTTGTCGCTTGACGACGTCGTCATCACTAGCTTCGTTCAAGGCCCCGGGTCGACGACGCTCCCAGTCCACGTATTTGGGCTCATCCGGCGCTCTGTCACGCCCGAGATAAACGCCGTATCTACGCTGATGGTCACTGCATCCATGATTCTTGTATTTGCTTCGCTGGCAATCCAACGTCGAGGACAAAACTAGGAGGAGAGAAATGAGACGACTATTGATGCTGTTCGCAGCACTGGCCTTGGTTGCGACGGCCTGTGGGGACTCTGGTTCCACAACAACGCAGGCATCCGGAGGCACCACCGGGGGAACGGAGGCCCCTGCTACCGAGCCTCCGGCCACAGGCATCCAGGCTTCGGCCGACGCCTGCACGCTTGGTGAGACCGACGGCAACCTCAACCTATACAACTGGCCCGAGTACATCCCACACGGCTCGTTGGCTGAGGAGGCCGAGGTCACCGACCTGCTCGCCGCCTTCGAGGATCAGTTCGAGGTAAGCGTGGTGCTTACCGAGTTCGACTCCAATGAGACGATGCTCGCCCAGATCGATGCCGGTGTCGGCTACGACGTCGTCGTTCCGTCGGACTACATGGTGTCGATCATGCGGTCGGCGGACCTGTTGGTGAAGCTCAACCCGGATGCGGTTCCCAACCTGTCGAACATCGCCGCCGAATTCACCGATCTGCCCTATGACCCGGGGAACCAGTACTCGGCTCCCTATCAGTGGGGGACCACGGGCATCGGCTATGCCTACGGCACGATCGACGATGAGGCCGGCGTCTCTTGGGGCGTGATCTTCGATCCGGCGATGAGTGCCGGAAACGCCGGATTCATCTCGCTGCTCGATGACGAGCGAGAGACGATGGGGGCGGCCTTGATCTACCTGGGTTACTCCATCAATTCGACGGATCCAGCTGAGGTGGACGCGGCGGCGGCTCTGATCAAGGAGACCAAGGACCGGCTTGCAGCCTTCACGTCGGTCGGGTACTACGACCTGCTGGTCTCCGGTGAGTTCGTGGTGTCGCAGGGCTGGAACGGCGACTTCCTGGCGGCCTATGACGAGGCGTCGACGGATGACTACGACGCCTACGAGGACTTCGGCTACGCCATCCCGACTGAGGGTGCGGCGGCCTGGGTCGACACCATTGCCGTCCCGTCAACCGTTGAGCATCCGTGCAGCGCACAGACGTTCATCAATTTCATCCTCGACGGTTTCAACGGTGGTGAGTTGACCAACTACAACTACTACGCCAGCCCCAACGCGGCGGCGGAGGAGTTCATCTACGAGGAGATCCTCGAGGATCCGTCTATCTATCCACTCCCGGAGGTGCTGGAGAGGCTCGAGTTCTTCGAAGATCTCGGCGACTTCGGGACCTACTACGCGGATGCGTATTCGGCGGCGAAGAGCTAATCGAGCCCGGGGTCTCGAACCTTGAGCTAGGAAGGGCCGGTCCTGTTGGGCCGGCCCTTCCTGTGGCTTCTCGGACGTCGGCGGTAGCGCGCGGCCGACGGGTTAGCGTGCGCTGATGGCACGAGACCCCCGTTTCGACATCCTGTTCGAGCCGGTCCAGATCGGTCCGGTCACGGCGCCGAATCGTTTCTACCAGGTGCCCCATTGCACCGGTATGGGCTACCGACGCCCGCAGACCCTCGCCGGCCTGCGTGGAGTCAAGGCCGAGGGCGGCTGGGGCACGGTGTGCACCGAATACACGTCGATCCACCCTTCATCGGACGATGAGCCCTTTCCGTCAGCATCGCTGTGGGACGAGGGAGACGTCGAGGCGCTTGGTTTGACAGTCTCCAAGATCCACGAGCACGGCGCCCTCGCCGGCGTCGAGCTGTGGCACGGAGGCGCCGCCAGTGCCAACCTTTACTCCCGCGAGGTGCCGCTGGGAACGTACTCCCGGCCCGCCGGGGTGTGGGACCCCGTGCAGACGCGCGCCATGGACAAGGCTGACATCCGCCAGCTCAAGGAATGGCACGTCGAAGCGGCCAAGCGGGCCCAACGCGCTGGATTCGACATCGTCTACGTATACGCCGCCCACTGGTATCTGCTCCGCCAGTTCCTGCTGCCGTCCAACCAGCGCACCGATGAGTACGGCGGCTCGCTGGAGAACCGGACCCGGCTGCTGCGAGAGCTGATCGAGGAGACCAAGGAGGCCGTTGGCGACACCTGCGCCGTGGCGGTGCGCTTCTCGGCAAGTTCGGGCGGAGACGACGACGATCAGGACACCGCCGAGCCCAGGGCGATGCTCGAGCTGCTGGCCGATCTTCCTGATCTGTGGGACATCACGGTGCACGACTACACCTACGAGATGGGAACCTCGCGCTTCGTCAAGGAAGCGGCACTCGAGGAGACCATGTCCTGGGTCAAGGGAGTGACCGGCAAGCCCGTCGTCAGTGTCGGGCGCTTCACCTCGCCCGAGACGATGCTGCGTCTGGTCCGTCAGGGAATCATCGACCTGGTCGGGGCGGCCCGGCCCTCCATCGCTGACCCCTTCCTTCCGCAGAAGATCGCCGAAGGCCGCGACGACGAGATCCGCGAGTGCATCGGATGCAACATCTGTTACACCGGAGACCAGACCGGCACCCCCATCCGCTGCACCCAGAACCCGACAATGGGCGAGGAGTGGCGCAAGGGCTGGCACCCCGAGCGCATCCCGGCCAAGGGCTCCGACGCAACGGTTCTCATCGTCGGCGGCGGCCCCGCCGGGCTGGAAGCTGCGGTCGCGCTTGGCAAGCGGGGCTATCAGGTGACGCTGGCCGAGGCTCGGACCGAGCTTGGGGGGCGGGTGGCGCTGGAGTCCAAGCTGACCGGACTCGCCGAGTGGGGCCGGGTCACGGACTATCGCCTCAACCAGATCAGCAAACTCCGCAACGTCGAGTTCTGGCTGGACAGCGTCGTGGACGAGGAGCAGATCCTCGAGTTCGCAGCAGATCGGGTGGCGCTCGCCACCGGAGCCAAGTGGCGGCGCGACGGGACGGGGCGCTGGCTGGAAGAACCGGTTCCGGGATGGGAAGGTCCCTCAGTTCTGACGCCGGACGACATCATGGCCGGTACACGGCCCACCGGTCCCGTGGTGGTTTTCGACGACGATCACTACTACATGGGCGGCGTGATCGCCGAGACCCTGCAGCTGGAAGGGGCCGAGGTCACACTGGTTACGCCGGCCAACGAGGTCTCGACATGGACGACGCATACCGAAGAGCAGTACCGAATCCAGCAGCGACTGATGAGCCTTGGCGTCGCGCTCGAGACAGGGACCTCGCTGGCGGGGGTCGGCGAGGACTCGGTACTGCTGGAGAACATCCACACCGAGGACACCAGGGAGGTGGCAGCCGCCAGCGTTGTGATGACTACCTCGCGCATCCCGCAGGTCGCGCTGTTCCACTCCCTGGCGGAGCGCATCGAGATCACCCGCATCGGCGATTGCAACGCTCCCGGCACCATCGCCACCGCGGTCTACTCGGGCCACCGCTACGCCCGCGAGATGGATGCAGAGCCCGAGCTCGTGTTTCTCAGGGAGCGCTAGAGGCCGTCGCCGCAATCCACACGACGCTCGCTGGTCGGCTCGCTACCCGCGACCGCGGCCCTGGGTAGGGTCTCGCGGTGGCCTCCACTATCCGACCTCCGTCACCAGATGACTTCGCAGGTTGGAAGGCCCTTTGGGCGTCGTACCTCGTCTTCTACGAAACGGACCTCTACTCCGAGCACACCACAGAGTTGTGGCAGCGCATCCTCGACCCCCACCAAACGACCTCATGCCGACTCGCGGAGAAGGATGGCCAACTCATCGGATTGGTCCACTTCTTCCCTCACCCCGACACCTGGGATCGTCGGCTCACTTGCTACCTCCAGGACCTCTACGTCAAGGAGGGGTTCAGAGGGGAGGGAGTAGGAGAGGCCCTCATCGGAGCAGTCGTTGACCGGGCACGGGAAGAGGGATGGTCTGGTGTCTATTGGCTGACTGCCGACGATAACCACCAGGCGAGGGGTCTCTACGACAAGCTCACCGGTGGCGCCAGCGGGTTCATCGCTTACGAACTCGACATCGACTAGGGAGTGGTCCCTCAGAGATGGTCGCGTTCCTCTCTGGTCGTTGGACGGAGCGTGCCTGACGAGGACAACCTGCAATCCGGGAGTGATACGTTCCGGCCCAAGCCACCGATCGTAGGAAGGATCGAAATGACCGACTCTCGTGAGATTCCGACCCAACAAGCCTCGTCCGACGTAGCCGAGATCGAAGCTGTCGCCCGCGATTACATCGAGGGCTGGTATGCGGGCGATGTGGAACGGATGGATCGGGCACTTCACGCCGAGCTGGTCAAACGGGTCCCCGAGGGTGAGGAACCCGACGCCTTCCGCGAGGTCACCAAGGCCCGCATGCTCGAGTTGACCGCTGGCGGCGGCGGCGATGCTCCCGATCCAACCATGGAGATCTTCGTTGACGACGTGTCGTTCGATATCGCCACAGCTCAAGTGCTGTCTCCCGAGTATCTCGACTACCTCCACCTCGTCGGGGCTTCTGACGGATGGAGGATCGCCAACGTGCTGTTCCACCCGCGCAGCTGACCCGACGCCGTGGCCTTACATGCGGACGCGCTCGTTCCTGGGGTCATAGAAGGGCCGAATCGACGCCGTGGCCGGGATGCGCTCGGTGGCTACTTCGATCTCGAAGCTGCCGGCGTCCAGCCAGCTCTTGGTCACCCCGCCGGGATGGTTGAGATACCCCATCGCCAGGCAGCGATCCTCGACGTAGCTCCACATACCGGATGAGGTACGCCCGACGAGCTCGCCGTCGCGATAGATGGGCTCATCGTGATACAGCAGTCGATCCGGGTCCTCGAGCCGGAACTGGATCAGGCGCTTGGTGCGGGGCTTGTCGCGCTGTGCCAGCAAAGCCTCCCGCCCCCGGAACGAGGGCTTGTCCCAGCCCACCGCGAATCCGAGCCCTGCCTCCACCGGCGTGTCCTCGTCTGTGATGTCGTGGCCCCAATGGCGGTAGCCCGCCTCGAGCCGCAGCGTGTTCATGGCGTGGTAGCCGGCATGCCTGAGCCCGTGGCCATCACCGACCTCGAAGATGGCGTCGTAGAGGGCCGGCGCTTCGGCCCACGGCAGGTAGAGCTCCCAACCCAGCTCACCCTCGTAGGTCATCCGCATCGCCAGAACTTCGTTGTCGGCCACCTCGATGTGCTGAGCGGTTCCGAACGGGAAGTCGTCGTTGCCGAGAGGACTCTGCGTCAGCTCGGAGAGAAGTGCTCGAGAGTTCGGGCCCATGACGCCGAACATGGCGATCTCATTCGTGATGTCGGTGATCGACACGTCGTGGCCGCGACAGCCGCGACTCAGCCAAGACCCATCCCGGGTGGCGGCGGCCGCGGCGGTGACGACGAGGTACTCGGTCTCGCCGAGGCGGGTAACGGTCAAGTCGGCTTCGATCCCGCCGCGATCATTCAACCATTGGGTGTAGACGGCCTTGCCGACAGGAACGTCGACCTCGTTGGCACTGATCTCGTTGAGGGCGGCAACCGCTCCAGGACCCTGCACCCGGAACCTGTTGAAAGAGGTCTGGTCGAAGAAGCCGACGGCGTTGCGCACCGCGTCGCATTCCACCCCGGAGGCGGCGAACCAGTTCTGCTTGCCGTAGCTGTACTCGTAGACCCGCTCTTGGCCATCGAGGGCGAACCAGTTGGGACGTTCCCAGCCCGCCACTTCCCCGAAGACAGCGCCTGCGGCCTCGAGGCGATTGTGGATGGGGGAGAGGCGCTGGTTGCGGGCGCTGTCGTACTGGCGGAATGGCCAGTGCATGGCATAGAGCAGCCCGAGGCTCTCTGAGATGCGGTCCGCCAGGTATTCGGGCTCGGCCTGGAACGGAAAGGCGCGGCGGATGTCGACTGAGGCCAGGTCCATGGGTGGATGGCGATCGGCGATCCAGTCGGCAAGCACCCAGCCGACACCGCCGGCCGACTGAAGACCAACCGAGTTGAACCCGGCAGCAACGAAGCACCCGTCCACCTCTGGCGCCTCGCCGAGGTAGTAGACGCCGTCGGGGGTGAAGGCCTCGGGTCCGTTGAAGAAGAGCTGGATCTCGCAGTCGCCCAGGGTGGGCACCCGGTGGATGGCCCGCTCGAAGATGGGCCCGACGTGGTCCCAGTCCTCGGGAAGCGTGCCGAATGAGAAGTCGCGGGGGATGCCGTCGAGCTTCCACACCTTGGCCTTGGGCTCGAAGAAGCCGGCCATGATCTTGCCGGTCTCTTCTTTGAAGTAGGTGTAGCCACCGGGGTCGCGCAGGGTCGGCATTCCCGGCGGGACTCCGTCAAGAGGCTCGGTGACGACGTAGAAGTGTTCGCACGCCTGCAGCGGCACGTTTACGCCGATGGTTGCGGCGAGTTGCCGAGTCCAGATGCCGGTGGCCAGCACGACCGTCTCTGCCTCGATGGGGCCCAGCTCCGTCTCGACACCGACCACCCTGCCGTCTTCGACCTGCAGCTTCTCAACAGCGACGTCCTCGATGAACCGAGCACCGCGGGCCTTGGCGCCCTTGGCCAGCGCCATGGTGGTGTCCACCGGAGAGGTCAGGCCGTCGCGGGGGATGTAGAGGGCACCTACCAGGTCGTCGGTGTTGAGGAGCGGGAACAGCTCCTTGGCGCGATCGAGGTCGATTACCTCGGTCTCAACGTCACAGGTGGTGGCCATCGAAGCGCCCCGCAGGATCTCCTCCCACCGCTCGGGATCGGCAGCAACCGAGATCGAGCCCGGGGTGCGGTAGCCGGTCGCCTGGCCGGTCTCATCCTCGAGCTCCTCGAACAGGCGCGCCGAGTAGGTCGCCAGCTTGGTGAGGCTGTGGGAGGACTTGAGCTGGGAGACGAGGCCGGCAGCGTGCCAGGTAGTGCCTCCGGTGAGCTTGCCCTGTTCGATCACAGTGACGTCGGTGATGCCGCGCCGGGTCAGGTGGTAGGCGACGCTACAGCCGATGATGCCGCCCCCGATAACCAGCACCTGGGTGCGATCGGGCAGCTCGGTGCTGGGAGCTGTTGAAGGTTCTGTCATCGTGGCGACTCTTCGATTGCTGCTATCCGGGGCGATTTCGCGGGCTCGGCAATCGTACCGGGTGCCTATGTGGGGTCGGCTAACGCAGCAGCCGCCACATCCCCCTCGCCAACCTGGAGTCCTTGCCCGACCGGGCCTCGGTCCTGTCTGCCAGTCCCATCACTCGCAAGGCGCCGTTGATGGCGAGCCAGCGGAGGGGCTCGGGCTCCCAGTTACGGGAACGGTGTCCCACCCAGGGGAGGTCGACCCGATCGGAATCAGTGCCGGTGATGAGATCGGCCAGCGTGCGGCCCGCCAGATTTGAGGCCGCCACCCCCTCGCCAACGTAGCCACCGGCCCAGGCCAGGCCGTTGGGGCGGTCGAAGCCAACCGAAGGGAACCAGTCGCGGGGCACTCCGAGGACCCCGCCCCAGCGGTGGGTGATGGCAACGCCTTCGAGCGACGGCAGCAGGTCGGTCAGAGTTGAGACGATCCTGTCGTGGATGCGAGATCGACGTTCGATGGCCGGGTCGATGCGGGACCCAAAGCCGTACGGCGCACCGCGGCCCCCGAACGCGATACGGTTGTCGTCGGTGCGTTGCCCGTAGATCACCATGTGCCGGTCGTCGGCAAAGGTCTGGCGATTGGTCAGCCCGATTTCAGTCCACGTGGATTCACTCAGCGGCTCCGTGGCAACCATCAGCGAGTAGAGCGGCGACAGGGTTCGCCGGTGGCCGTCGAGGCTCGGCGTGTAGCCCTCTAGAGCTCGCACCACCACCTCGGCGCTCACCGTGCCGCGGTCGGTGGCGACCTGGCCCGACTCGATAGCCGTGGCCGTGGTCTGCTCGGCTACGGTGCCACCGAGCCGCTCCACCGCCTCGGCGAGACCTCGTACCAGCCGTACCGGGTGCAGTGCCGCGGTGTGGGAGAAGAAGAGGCCACCGATGACGTCGCTGGCACCGAGGTGGGACCGGGCTTCGTCTCCATCGAGCAGTCGCAGGTCATCATCTGTCAGCCCGTAATGGCCGTGATACTCGTCGACCTCCTCGCGCTGGCGGGCTAGCTGCGCCGCGTTGCGGGCCAGGCGGATAGTGCCTCCTTTGGCGTAGTGGCAATCGAACCCTTCTGTGGCGGCGACTCGCCCCACCTCGTCGACGGTGTCGAAGAGGTGGCGGAGGAAGCGGCGGGCGGCGTCGTTACCGGCGACCTCTTCGTGGCGGTCGGGTCCGGCGGCTAGCTCGCCGACGCACCAGCCACCGTTGCGGCCCGAAGCACCGAAGCCGACGATGTCCTTTTCGATGACGATGACGCGCAGCGTCGGATCCGCTGCCAGCAGGTAGTAGGCAGTCCACAGGCCGGTGTAGCCGCCGCCGACGATGGCAACGTCGACCTGGGTGTCGCCGGCGAGCGGCGGGCGAGGGTCAAGCGAACCGGGATAGTCGTCCAGCCACAACGACAGGTCGCGGTAATCGGTCACGAGTCGAAGCCGACACCGAAGCGATCGAGGAGACCGAGCCACAGCCCTCGCTTGCCGTGGCGACGGTCGGTTCGCTGGATGGCCTTCCGTGTCAGCTGCACACCTGCCCAGCGCAACGGCTCCGGTGGGAAGGGGAAGGGCTTGGAGCGAACCATCTCCAGCTCGGTGCGCTCGGTGTCCTGACCGAACACCAGGTCGAGGGCAACTCGGGCACCGAAGCGGCTGGCTCCCACCCCGAGGCCGGTGTAGCCGGCCACCCAGGCGAGCCGGCCGTCGTGGGCGGTTCCCCAGGTTGCGGCGAAGTTCGTGGTGGTGCCGATGGGCCCGCCCCAACGGTGAGTGAAGCGCAGCCCCTCGAGTTGGGGGAAGGTCTCAAAGAAGTGCTCGGCGAGCATTCCGTGGGTCTCGTCGCTCTGGTCGTGCTCGGGTTCGAGGCCGCTGTTGAAGTGATAGGTGGCGTCGTAGCCGCCCCACAGGATGCGGTCGTCTTCGCTGAGCCGGTAGTAGTGGAACTGGTTGGAGACGTCGCCGACACCCTCTCGCTGCTGCCAACCGACAGATGCCATCTGCTCCGTGCTCAGCGGCTCGGTCATGAGGACGTGGTCGTAGACCGGGATGACGTAGCGGCGGGGCCGGCGCACCGGGCCCGGATATGCGTTGGTTGCCATCACCACTCGCTGCGATGTGATGGTGCCGCCGGGTGTTGTGACCTCGAGGGCGGAGCCGTTGGAGCCGACGTTGGTGGCGGGCGAGTTCTCATACACCACCGACCCCAGGGACTCCGCAGCCGCCCGCAAGCCCCAGATCAGGCGAGCCGGATCGACAAGGGACGAGTCGTTGTGGCGGATGAGGCCACCGAGGTAGGTGGGTGAGTTGACTCGGGCCCGCATCTGGTCGGCTGTGAGCAGCTCGACGTCGCCACCGATGGACTCATGGGCGCCGACGCTCTCCTGCAGCGATTCGAGATGCCAGGGCTCGGTGGCGACACCGACCTCGGCAGCTCTCCTGAAGTCGGCTGTGATCTGGTAGCGAGCGATGCTGGCTTCGATGCCGTCGAGGTTGGCGCGGCCCAGGCGGGTGAGGGTTTCGATGTCGTCCGGCCAGTGCGACCGACCGTTCTCGAGGCCATGGGTCAGCGAGCTGTCGCAGAAGCCTCCGTTGCGCGAGCTGGCGCCGAATCCACACCGCTGGCTCTCGAGCACTACCACATTGATTCCCGGTTGATCCTCGAGAGCCTGGATCGCGGTCCACAGGCCACTGAAGCCTCCACCGATCACCGTCAGGTCGGCGGTTGTCTTGCTGTCGAGTGCTGGCGCCACAGGCGGTGCATCGGCGCGATCGGACCAGAACACCGCGGGCTCGGCATCGACGAGAGCCTGCTGGGCCCACCCGTTGGTCACTTGACGTTGTTGAGGTCGATGACGACGGTCTGGGGGTCGGTGAACTCTTCGAGGCTGCCCCGCCCCCATCCGGTGTCGGTGCCGGCGGCGCCACCGAAGGGCTGGAATGTCTCCCAGAAGTCCGTCGAGTCGTTGATGACCACGGTGCCCGAGAGGACCCGGTCGGCGTACCAGAAGGCCTTCTGCAGGCTGGATGTGAACACGGCAGCCTGCAGGCCGAGATGGGTGCGGTTGGCGAGCTCTACGGCTTCATCATCATCCCCAACGGACAGGACGGGCAGCACCGGTCCGAATGTTTCCTCGTTTGCCACGAGGGAGTCTTCGGGCACGGCGTCAATGACGGTGAACTCGTAGTACAGATCGGTGGGGAAGCCTGGAGCGCGTCTGCCCCCGCTGAGAATGGTGGCGCCGCGGTCGCCTGCATCCGCCACATGAAGATCCATCTTCTGCGCCGTCGGTTCGTTGTTGAGCGGACCCATGGTGGTGGCCTCATCGAACGGGTCGCCGAGCCGAACCTCAGAGGAAGCCTTCATGACCCTCTCGACGAACTCGTCGTGAACACTGTCGACCACGATCACCCTCTCGGTGGCACAGCACACCTGCCCGGCGTTGTAGTAGGCGCCGTACACGGCGAGGTCGGCCGCCTTCTCGACGTTGGCATCATCGGTGACGATGGTGGGTCCGTTGCCGGACATCTCCATGATCGAACGTTTGATACCCATCTGGCTGATGATGCGGCGGCCCGTTTGCGATGACCCGGTGAAGCCGATGCCGTGGATGCCGGGGTGAGCCACCAGCTGGGACCCGATATCGGCGCCACCAGGGATGATCGACACCAGACCCTTGGGGACCCCAGCGGTATCGAACGCCTCCGCCAGCTTCAGCAGCGCCCACGGGGTGAACTCCGGTGGCTTGACGATCACCGCATTGCCGGTGGCAAGTCCGGGACCGACGTACTCCAGTGGGATGGTGACAGGGAAGTTCCATGGGGTTATCGCAGCCCACACCCCGACCGGGCGGTTGAAGGTGAGCATTCGCTTGTTGCGGTCGGTTGTCGGGATGACCCTGCCCTCGAGTCGCTTGACGTCCTCGGCTGCGATGGTGAAGTACTGATTGGCCTCGCCGATATCGGCGATCGACTCAGCGTGGTAAGGCTTGCCCTGCTCGAGGGTCTGTATTCGGGCGATCTCGGCTGAGTTCTGCTCAACGGCGTTGGCGATCCTGTGCAGGAGCTCGGCTCGCTCGAAGGCCGACCAATGCCGGAAGTCGTCCTGCGCCCCCAGGGCTTTCGCTACAGCGTCGTCGATGTCGGCCGCAGAGGCCATCGGGACGTTGGCGATGTGCTCTCCGGTCGCCGGGCTGATCAGTTCGTGGACTGAGTCGCCGGTGCCCTCGGTCCACTCGCCGCCGATGTAGAGCTTGAGGTTCTCGACCATGTCATCTCCGCGGAAGGGCCGCAGCCAATCTACTAGGGGCGGCTCACGCTCAATGGCCTGCCGGCCTGGCCACAGTCGAGATGACTCTCACCGCCGAGTTGGCGTCGGCGGAGGGGCGAAGAGCCTTGCCTAAGCTCGGATTCCGCATCCAAAGGGGAGAGTTATGGGGCTCCAGGGCGAGAACACAGCTAAGTGGTTCGAGCGGGGAAGGGCCGCCCTCGTGGATGGCGTCTCCTCCGGATATCGCTACTGGGGCGACGACGACACCCTCGTCATCGACCGGGGCGATGGGGCGCACGTCTACGACATGGACGGCAAACGCTACATCGATTATCAGCTGGGCTTCGGTCCGATCATCCTTGGCCACGGCCACCCGGCCGTTGTCGCAGCCGTTGCCGAAGCGGCCGCCGCCGGCACGACCTTCGCCATGACCACCGCCCGTGAAATCGAGGCTGCCGAGGCATTTCAGGCGGCGGTGCCATGGGTCGATGCTCTCCGCTTCACCAACACCGGCACCGAGGCAACGA
>JAZFSG010000044.1:0-42435 GCA_036446035.1 Acidimicrobiia bacterium
CCTCTGACGAGATCTTCTTTGGCGATCCCAATGACCGCTTCGTGGCTGGCGACTGGGGCATTGTGGACGGCGTCGACACGCCTGCCATCTTCCGTCCCGGAGACGTCAGTTTCTACTTCCGCCACACCTTGACTCAGGGCAATGCCGACTCACAGTTCGTGTGGACCGGAGCAAACGCGGGATGGCTGCCAGTGGCTGGAGCGTTCGGGCTGGGATAGTGGCTTGAACGCGGGCGTTTGATCGTCGTCGCGCAGCGTTCACGGCCCCGGGCACTTCGGCCCTATTGACCGGGACTAGTGCGCGGTCCAATGAGGCCAATGGAAACTCCCGGAATCGACGCCTACTCACCGCGAGAGGTTGCCTCGCTTGTGCGCGACGGGGGCCTCACCAAAGCGCGACTCGACCTCCTCACGATGTTCGTGCTCGCCGTCGTGGCGGGGGCGTTCATCGGGCTCGGTGCCCTGTTCTTCATCGTCGTGTCGACAGACCCGTCTGGCAGCTACGGGGTATCTCGGTTGCTCGGCGGCATCGCCTTCAGCCTCGGCCTGATCCTTGTTGTCGTCGCAGGCGCCGAACTGTTCACCGGCAACAACCTGATCGCCATGGCCTGGGCCTCTCGACTGATCACGTCTCGCCAACTGGTGCGTAACTGGATAGTCGTCTACATCGGCAACGCCGTCGGCGCGGTCGGCACGGTCGCCCTGGTGTTGGTGTCGGAAGTCGACGACTACGCCGGAGGGGCTGTCGGCGAGAAGGCGATCGCCATCGCCGAAGGCAAGGCGGGGCTCGGCATCGTTCAGGCCGTCGCTCTCGGGATCCTGTGCAACGCCCTGGTGTGCCTAGCCGTCTGGCTGGCGATGGCCGGTCGCAGTCTCATCGACAAGGTCGCGGCGATCATCTTCCCTATCACAGCTTTCGTGGCAATCGGTTTCGAACACTCCATCGCCAACATGTTCTTCCTCCCCTACGGCATCGCCCTCCAAGAGAGCGATGACCTGGTGAGTGGCGCCCTCAGCAATCTCGCAGCTGTGACGGTTGGCAACATCATCGGCGGCTCGCTGCTGGTTGCCGGCGTCTACTGGCTGGCCTACCTGCGCCCCGCTACAAGGAGAATCGGGTAGCGCCCGTTCCTACAATCCCGCGCCATGGACACCGCCGCCGAGGCCACTGAGGAAATACCGCCGTACCGCGATCACGTCGGCCCCACCCTCCAGTACATCCGCGACATCGTGCTCGGAGTCAACGACGGCCTGGTCTCTCTCTTCCTGCTGGTAGCAGGCGTCGTTGGGGCTGGCTTCAGCTCCAGGCAGGTCTTCCTGTCGGCGGTCGCGGCAGGCATCGCCGGTGCCATCTCCATGGCGACCGGTGAGTACATAGCAACGAAGTCCCAGGAAGAGACCTTCGAGCGCGAGATGCTGCTCGAACGCGAGCACCTCAAATACCACCGCCATGTTGAACTCGAGGAGATCCGCGAGATGTTCGGCGGCATGGGATTGCCGCCCGACGATGTCGAGCACATCGTTACCTCACTCGACAGGGACGACGAGGCATTCCTCAAGGTGATGATGGCTCTCGAGTTCGGGGTAGTCGACGAGCAGCGGCGCTCACCTGTCAAGGCGATGGTGGCCTCCGGTGGGTTGTTCTTGCTGGGGTCGCTCACATCGATCATCCCCTTCCTCCTGATCGACCGCCCAGGCATCGCCCTTGGTGTGGCCGGGGTTATAACTTCTATAGCCCTCTTCGGAGTCGGCGCCATCAAGACCCGAATCACCGCCACCAACCCCATCACCAGCGGGCTCGAGAACCTACTGTTCGGTGTCGCCGGCGCCCTGCTCAGCTACGGCGTCGGCGTGCTATTCGACGCCACCGTCTAGACACGGGCTGTGTACCTGGGATTCGAAAACGGCCATGTGGTTCTCATCCAGCCTGATACGGCTAGCCATAGAGGCTCGTCTAGCTCCGCCCGGCTCGCGCGAACCCACGATCGAACGTCGGCATCATGCTCTTCCACCAAGCTGGGGTAGATGTAGACGCAACCAACAACGCTCTCTGCATCGATCACGGAGTAGGTGAAGCCACGCCGCTGTCTGAAGTCGGTGGCGTGTCTCTCGAGGTCCTCGAGGTTGCGTTCGGCGGTCATAGGTGAAGGCCATCCTCCTTCTTCGAATCCAGGCGTTGATCTGATGTGCTCGATACTGGACATCCAGGCTTCGTGATCGCGCTCGTTGTGCTGAGGGCCCAGAGGCTCCAGGCGAAACAGCTCGGAGTGGAGGCCATCAGGCACCTGGAAGTCGACCGGCACGAACGTATAGGGCGCCACCTTCTAGCTCTTTCGCAACGCAACGACGATGTTGCCATCCGGGTCGTGCAGCACGTTCACCTGGGCGCCGTAATGGTGGTTGAGCAATGCCGGATCGAGCACCGCCATCGGATCTCCCGACGCCACGATTCTCCCGTCGGCCATCAACACCAGCCTGTCGGCGTATTGCCCAGCGACCGTCAGGTCATGGAAAGCGCTGAGCACGGCTAGGCCTCGTTCGTGACGCAGCTCGTCGATGAGGTCGAGTACCTGTTGCTGATGACCAATATCGAGGGCGGCCGTAGGCTCGTCCAACAGAAGCACCGGGGTCTGTTGGACTAGAGCTCGAGCCAGGATCGCTCGCTGCAACTCGCCACCGCTCAGACGATCGAGGGCTCGGTGGGCCAATGTATCCATATCGACTCGTTTCAGCACCTGGTGGGCGATATCGACATCACTTGCCGACTCCACGCCCCACCATTTGATGTAAGGGGTGCGACCCAGGAGGGCGTAGTCGAACACGCTCATGCCCTCCGGCAGCACGGGGTGCTGGGGCACGAAGGCGACCGTCGTTGCCATGGCGGTTCTCGATGATTGACGTGGATCGTGTCCGCCGACGTCGACATCCCCTGTTGCCCCAAGGTTCCCAGCGATGATGCGCAACAGGCTGCTCTTGCCTGCGCCGTTGGGACCGATGAGGGCCACCCACTCGCCGGCGCCCACCTCGACATCGACACTCTTCAAGACGTCGGTCCCGTTGTAGGCGGCACGCACTTGGCGACAGTTGATCATTGCTGACCCCCGAGAGCGCGGCGCAGGATGACGATGAAGAAGGGGGCGCCGACGAAGGCCGTCACGACACCGATCGGGAGCTCTCCTGGCGACAACACCGTGCGCGCCAGTAGATCGGCAAGCACCAGGAAGCCGGCGCCGGCGAGGAGCGACAGCGGCAGGATCGATCGGTAGCTCGAGCCGAAGAGCATGCGAACGGCGTGAGGCACGATGATCCCGACGAAGGCAATGAGACCGCTGACGGCGACGGCTGCCGCCGCTCCCAGGGTTGCCGCGGCGACTACGAACAGCCGCACGTGTTCTGCCCGCACTCCGAGGGTGTTGGCTTCCTCCTCGCCTACGGCAAGGACGTCGAGGAGGCGACGCGATACCAGCAAGGCCACAGCAGACGCCACCGCATAGGGAAGCAACAGCCGCACTTCATCCCAGCCCACCGTCGCCAGCCGGCCCAGGATCCATGAGAACACCTCGCGGACCGTGTCGGCAGATCTCTGCTGGACGAACGTCTGTAGGGCGGTGAAGAAGCTGGCGACGGCGACTCCTGCCAAAATGAGGGTTGCTGAGTTCCGCCGCTTGCCGAACCCGCCTGCGGCGTAAGTGACGACAACGGCCATGACCGCCCCCAAGAAGGCCGCAGCAGGCAGCAGCAGTCCTGTGGTGTCGCCACCTGCGGCGATGACGAGCGTCGCCCCGAGGCCGGCTCCGGCGGCGACTCCAAGTAGATAGGGGTCGGCCAGTGGGTTACGGAAGACGCCCTGATAAGCGGCCCCACTGATGGCGAGGATGGAGCCGACGAGGCCCCCCAGCACGACGCGAGGAACCCGAATCTGCCACAGGATGGCGGCTTGGCGTTCGCTGAGCCCGGAATCGACTTGAACCAGAGGAAGGCGATCCAGGAGCTCTACGAAGATCTCTCGGGGAGACAGCGAGGCCGGGCCGACGAGGACACCGAGTGCGGCGGCTGCTGCAACGAAGGCCAGGGTCGCCAACACCGGACTCCTCCGCAGGCGAGACGGGACCGCGACGATGCTCAACTCAACGCCTCCAGCGCGTCGGCGATGCTCCTGACAACTTGGTCGGTGCGCGGCCCCCATCGGCCTGCGATCTCGGTGTCCAACTCGAACACCGTTCCATTGATGACCGCAGATAGCGAGTCCCATGCAGGACGCTCCTCCAGCGATCCGGCGGTAACGCCAAAGCCGGAGTCCCCCAGAAAGATCAGGTCGGGATCTTCCTGCAGGATGAACTCAGCCGAAAGCTGGGGGAATCCAGATCCGAACTCATCGGGTGCCGCATCCGCGATATTGACAAGACCGAAAGACTCGTAAATGTCGCCGAGGAACGTTGTCCCATTGACGGAGAACAGTGTGTCGTCTACTTCGTGGAAGAAGGTCAATGGGGAATCGGAAACGTTGTAGACATCGAAGAACCCTTCGATGGCCGTCTTGAGCCGGTCCCTCTCGGCACGGGCGCTGACAACGTTGCCGGTAGCAGTTCCCAAGATGTCGAACTGGAGGAGCATCTTGGCCACATCTGTGGGAGGGGGCATCAGCAGCACATTGACTCCGGCCGCATCGAGCGCTGCGACCTCCCCGGAGAAGTCGAAGGCGACGATCACCAGATCCGGTTGCAGTGCCAGAACCTCCTCGAGGTTGAAGGCGAAGGAGTCGACTTTGGGGGTGTCGTTGGCCTCGGGCGGGTAGTTAGAGGTGAGGTCGGTTGCTGCGATCTGGTCCCCGGCGCCGATGGCATAGAGGATCTCGGTGTGAGTCGCCGAAAGAGAGATGATGCGCCGTGGCTGCGTCATGATCGTCATCGAGCCGGTGGGGTCGACAACGATGACGGGGAACCCTGCGTCGGACAGCGGTGCCGTCGTTGGCGAGGAGGCCTGGGTCGGCGGAGGCGTCGGGGCCGGCTGGGTGGTTGTTTGGGCGGAGTCACTGCAGCCAGCGAGGGCGCCGCTAAGGGCTAGAAGTAGCAGAAGGCGTCTCAACGCGCCGTCCTTTCGTCGGACCGGAGGTTGAGCACCTGGTGGTGGGCGCCCCTCCTCCGGAGGCTTCCTACTCACCGTGCCGGCAGGCGACCTGGCTTAGCCCGAAGGCTTTACAGTTGCGGGACAGCGCCGGATTGGAACCGGACTTCGCTCTTGCGCCCCTATTGGGGACCCACACGGTGCTCCCCTGGTGGGAGCGCCGTCACTGTACAGGCCTCCACCTACACTCGATCTATGGGACGAAGGCTGATGATCGTTGCGGCGTTGGTAGCAGTGGCGGCTGCCGTCCTGCGGCGCCGGCCCGTGCCACAACCTCACGACGCCGGGGCGTGGGAACCCGCAGAGCGGTGAGAATCGCCGTAGACGCCACAACCGACGTCGGGCGCAGGGCCGGGCTCATTCTCCTCAACGGCACGGGGATCGAAGCCCTTGGACTGGTTGACAGCGACCCCCGCACTGATGCCGATCCCCGTGTTACGAGAGCCGACGACCTTGCCGACTACGACGGCATCATCACCGACCGGGAAGATCCTCGAGAGATCTTCGCCAGGGCACTGGCCGGCGGTACGCCGATGGCGAGCTGGGTGGACTTCCGGCCAGACGAGTCCGACATCGCAGTTGTCGGCGGAGCCAACCTGGCGACGGGCATCACCACCTGCCTGGCGTTCCACGAGGCCGCCCGCTCTACCGAGGTCCTGGAAGAGGTTCTGGCCTGGACACAACCAGGACGGGCGCTGCGGCGGGGGACGGCAGTCGCCTTTCCCGACCCGGTCGGAGCAAGGTGGGGAACCAAGCTCCCATCCGGCGATGACGCCATTCCCACGACCCGCATCGTCGTCCCGCTTGACGGCGATTGGGCTGGGGCGTCCGCTCAGGTGACGTGCGCTACCGCCGAGGGGGTCGTGCGGAGGGTGGTAGGAGTCGCCGACCTGGCCGTGCATCTTGAAGCCATCGCCCTTGCCGCCGCCGCGGCGACCCTGGAACACTTCCCGCAGAGACCGTGCAGCGCCGTCGATGCGGCGGAGGTGTATCTGAGCAAGACTCTGGAGATGGGCCTGGCGGTGGCCACCTACCTCGATGGAACTCCCGCAGCTCGCTGAGCGTTGAGAGTGGAAGTGCGCAAGCTCTTGGCGTTCGCTCTCACTCTGTCGCTGGTGGCGGCAGCATGTTCGCGTGCAGACAGTTCTCCAACTGATTCAACGGCCGATCCACTCGTGGCGTCCACTAATGCCGGTTCCGAAGGTCCGTCGGGAGAGCAGACGTCGTTCGCCGGCACCGACCCGGCACCCGAGTTCCCGGACGGCCTTGACTGGTTGAACACCGGGGGACAGGCCCTCTCGATCGGAAACCTCAAAGGCAAGGTCGTTGTCCTCGACTTCTGGACCTACGGCTGCATCAACTGCATACACATAATCCCCGACCTCAAGCGACTCGAAGCCGAGTACCCCGAGGAGCTGGTGGTGATCGGCGTGCATTCCGCCAAGTTCGCCAACGAGTCGGCAACGGACAACATCCGCCAGATCATCCTGCGGTACGGCATCGAGCACCCCGTCGCCAACGACCTCGACTTCATCACATGGCGACAATGGGGGGCTCAGGCGTGGCCGACCGTCGCCTTGGTCGACCCAGCCGGGAACGTCGTTGGGACGAGGTCGGGTGAGGGGGTATACGCCGCACTGCAACCCGTGATCGACTCATTGGTGAAGGAGTTCGCAGCCGACATCGATAGCGAGCCTCTAGCGCTGCGCCTGGAGAGTGAGGGTCTTCCCCAAACCATCCTCAGCTTCCCGGGCAAGGTCACCGTGGCACCAGACGAGTCCGAGATCTTCGTCGCCGACACCAACAACCACCGCATCGTCCGAGCCACCCTTCCCGAGGGCGAGGTCACCGCGGTGTACGGCGACGGCACGGCCGGCTTCATCGAGGGCCCCGGTCTCGAAGCCAAGTTCGATCAACCGCAAGGAATGGCCCTCGATACCGCAAACGACCTCTTGTACGTCGCAGACACCGGAAACCACGCCGTCAGGGTCATCGACCTCAACACCGGAGGGGTGGCGACAGTTCTCGGCACCGGCGTCGTGGGTGAATACCCACCCACCGGGGGCCAAGCGCCTGATGTCACAATCCGCTCACCCTGGGATGTGCTCCTCGATGGGTCCGACCTATATGTCGCCATGGCAGGCAGCCACCAGATATGGAAGCTCGACCTGGCAACCGGCGTCGCAGCACCATTCGCCGGTAATGGCGGCGAGAGCGACAGGGATGGGCCTGCTGGAGAAGCGCAGCTAGCGCAACCAAGTGGTCTTGCCATCGACGACGACGGCATCATCTACTTCGCTGATTCGGAGTCGAGCTCGATTCGGTCGACGGACACGGCCGGGGGCCGGGTCGACACGGTCGCCGGCGCCAAGGACGGGCTCTTCGCCTTCGGAGACGTCGACGGGTCAGGCACTGATGTTCGACTGCAGCACCCTCTTGGTGTCGCCTGGACGGGTGACACCCTCATCATCGCCGACACCTACAACTCCAAGCTCAAGGTGATCGATGTTGCCACCAAGAGCTCGACATCACTGCTCGGTGGCGACGCTGGGTTCGCGGACGGGGCGCAGGCGCTCTTCTACGAACCGGGGGGGCTCGACTACGCGGGTGGCACGCTGTACGTCGCAGACACCAACAACCACGTGATTCGTCTGGTCGACCTGGCAACGAACGAGGTCTCGACCCTCATCCTCAAGGGCATCGAGCGCTTCACTCCCCCACCGGATCAAGCCGACTACCGAGGAACGATCGTGGGGTTGGGGTCTGTCGATGTCGCCTCTGGTCCGGGCGAGATCGTCATCGACATATCGCTGCCCCCCGACCACAAGATCAACAAGGACGCACCGTCGTCGGTCGAGTTGATCGTCTCCGGCGGCGTCGCCTCTATCGACGAGACCACCGTCGACCTAACCGGAACCTCGCTCCCCATCGTCATTCCGGTTGAGTTCACCCAGGGCGAGGGCAGGGTCACCGCCGACCTCAGCCTGGTGTGGTGCGCAGACAATGCCGAGAGCCTGTGCTTCATCGAGCAATTGCGGATCGGTGTTGCAGTTACCGCGGGGACCAGCGGTCCGTCGCAGCTCGTTATGCCATACGCGATCGAGCTGCCGGAGATCTAGGCGGCTCTAAGGAGCTACGCGGGTCTCCGCAGTCGGCAGGTCCGAGTTGGGAGCTCGGTCACCGACGGCTTCTCGTTCCGCAGACGCCTCTGGCTGTGCGGTTGGCACCACCTTGGCCGGGGTGGGGGCGATAGCTGCCTTGGGTGGGGTTGCCGGTTGCTTGGCTGCTGGACGCTGTCGGGCCGGACGGCGAACCGGTCGCATAGCACTCGAGCCGCCGGGTGCCGCCATCGGTGCGATGACCTCCTCCAGGACCACAACCTCGACCCCGCCGACCGTGTCGGAGATCAGGTTGTAGAGCACCGAGCCGAGCGTGGCGAGACCCGTCATCAAGATGGCCCAGATCACGCTAAGGAACAACACCACTCGGAAGTACAGCTCGCCGTCAACCTCAAAGCTAAGGGTCAACGACTCAGCGAATTCGGTCAGGCGGTCGGGAATGCCCGCGTTGACGAAGATCGACCAGAAGATGATGGACCCGAGCACGAAAGCCAGCGCCATGATGGCGTTGAAGACGAAGCTGACTTTGAGGACGGTCCACGGATCTATCCGGCGGATGACCCTGCGGACTCGGCGGACTGGTGACATGGGTCTGTCTCCTGGCGTAGCGGAAAGCTTACCGCTCGTCACCAAAAGAGCTTGTCAGGTCATTCCTCATCGTCGTTCGGCACCAGAGCGAAAGAGGTGACCTCGGATCCCTTGGCCGGCGTCATGACTTTGACACCCGTGGCGTCTCGCTTCTGCTTGCTGATGCTGTCGGCCTCGGTCCTGATGACAACGCCGTCCGACGATGTCACGAAGATCTGGGTTCCCTTGGTGACGCCGCGGGCGGCAACGAGGTTGCCGCGACCAGGCGTCACCTTGATGGCCTTGACTCCGACTCCAGAGCGTTTCTGCTTGGGGAAGTCCTTTATCGGGGTGCGCTTGCCGTAACCCTTGCTGGTGATCATTAGCGCCATCTCACCTTCCTCCGAGGTAGCGGCGGCGACGACCTCATCACCCTTGCGCAGCTTGATGCCATGAACGCCCATCGTGTCTCTCCCGGTAGGCCGGATATCGGTCTCGGCGAAACGGATCCCTTGTCCGTTCTTGGTGAACATCAATAGATCGTTCTTGCCGTTGGTGAGTCTCACCGCCACCACCTCATCGCCCTTGTCCAGCTTGATGGCGATGAGGGCGGCGTTGCGGCTGTCGTATTCGGAGAACTTCGTCTTCTTTATCTGGCCGCTCTTCGTGGCGATAGCGAGGAAGCGGTACGACTCGTAGTCGCGGGTGTCAACAACGGCCTCTATCCGCTCGTCTGGCTGTAGAGGCAACACGGAGTGGATCATCGAGCCCTTGGCGGTGCGGGCCTTCTTGGGGATCTCATGCGCCTTCACCCGGTACACCTTGCCGAGGTTGGAGAAGAACAGCAGATAGGCATGGGCAGTGGTGTGGATGGACCTGGTGACGACGTCGTCTTCTGACAGGTTGGCGGCGATGACCCCCCTGCCTCCCCGACCTTGTCGCTTGTAGGTGCTGGCGGTCACCGATTTGACGTAGCCGCCGGCTGTCAGAGAGATCACGAGCTCCTCGTCGGCGATGAGGTCTTCGAGTGACATGTCACCTTCATCCGGGATGATGCGGCTGCGACGCGGGTTGGCGAACTTCTCCCTGATCTCCATCAGCTCGTCGGCGATGAGGGCGCGGCGCTTCTGGGGGCTCTTCAGGAGCCCCTTGAGGTACTTGATGGTCTTGGCGAGCTCCGCGCTCTCGTCGCGCAGCTTGCTGGTCTCGAGGGCGGTCAAACGCCGTAGGGGCATGTCGAGGATGTGACCAGCCTGAATGTCGGATAGCTTGAACTTCTTCATCAAGGCCGCCTTGGCGGCATCGGCATCCTCGGACTCCCGGATGGTCTTCACCACCGCGTCGATGTTGTCGAGGGCAATGAGCAGGCCATCGACGATGTGAGCTCGGGCCTCCGCCTTCTCGAGGCGATGCTGTGTTCGCCTCTCGATGACTTCCATCTGATGGTCGATGTAGTAACCGACCATCTCTGCGATGTTGAGAGTGCGCGGCACGCCATCGACAAGGGCCACCATGTTGACCCCGAAGCTCTCCTGGAGCTGGGTGAGCTTGTAGAGCTGGTTCTCGACGACCCTGGCCACCGCGTCGCGCTTCAGCTCGATAACGATCCGAGTGCCGTTGCGATCGGACTCGTCACGAAGGTCGGATATGCCGGCGATCTTCTTCTCGCGGACGGCGGTGGCGATCTTCTCCATGATGCGGTCGCGAGAGACCTGGTAGGGGATCTCTGTGACGACGATGCCCGTGCGGTTCTTGCCTACCTCCTCCACCTCGGTGACCGCTCGCATCTTGATAGACCCACGACCTGTGAGGCAGGCGTCGCGGATGCCGGCGTTGCCGATGATGTACGCCCCCGTCGGGAAGTCGGGCCCCTTGATGAACTGCATGAGGTCCTCGGCCGTGGCGTCGGGGTTGTCCAAGGTGTGGAGAACAGCGTCGACGACTTCGCCGAGGTTGTGCGGAGGGATGTTGGTGGCCATGCCGACCGCGATGCCCGTCGAACCGTTGACAAGCAGATTCGGGAAACGGGCGGGTAGCACGACCGGCTCCTGGCGCTCGCCCGAGTAGTTGTCTACGAAATCGACAGTGCCCTCGTCGATGCTCTCCAGCAGCTTCATCGCCGATGCGGTGAGTCGGCACTCGGTGTAGCGCATGGCCGCTGGAGGGTCGTCGACGGTCCCGAAGTTGCCCTGGGGGTCGATGAGTGGCTCCCTGGAGGCGAAGTCCTGTCCCAGCCTGACCAATGCGTCGTAGATGGCGTCGTTGGAGTGAGGGTGGAACCAACCCATGACATCGCCGATCACGCGAGCTGACTTGCGATACGGCGTTCCTGGGCGGATCCCCGAATCTCCCATCGAGAAGAGGATCCTTCGGTGCACCGGCTTGAGTCCGTCGCGAACATCGGGGAGGGCCCGGGAAACGATGACCGACATGGCGTACTCGAGGAACGAGTCCTGCATCTCCCGTTCGATGGCGATGCGCTCTATGTGGCCGCCCGGCGGGCCTGCTGTCTGCTTCTTCGTTGCCAAATCTGCTCCTAGATGTCGAGGAAGCGAACGTCTTTGGCGTTCTGCTGTATGAACTTGCGACGGGACTCGACATCGTCGCCCATGAGCGTCGAGAAGATCTCTTCAGCGATGGCCGAGTCTTCGAGCTCGACCTTCAATAGCGAGCGCACCTCGGGATCCATCGTGGTCTCCCACAGCTGGTCGGCATTCATCTCGCCGAGGCCCTTGTAACGCTGCACTCCGGGGTTGGCGGACTTCAGGGCCTTCTTCGCTCGCTCTAACTCGGCGTCGGAGTACAGGTACTGCACTTCCTTGCCGCTCTTGAGCTGAAACAGAGGAGGCTGGGCCACATACACGTACCCGGCTTCAATAAGTGGTCGCATGTAGCGATAGAGGAACGTCAGGAGCAGCGTGCGGATGTGAGCACCGTCGACATCGGCGTCGGTGAGGATGACGACCTTGTGGTACCGAGCCTTGCTGATATCGAACTCCTCGCCGATGCTGGTGCCGATGGCGGTGATGAGTGCCTGGATCTCGGTGTTCTGGAGAACCCTGGTCAGGCGGTTCTTCTCGACGTTGATGATCTTGCCGCGAATCGGAAGGATGGCCTGGTACTCGCTATTGCGGGCTTGCTTGGCAGAGCCTCCTGCCGAATCTCCCTCGACGATGAAGATCTCACTCTCTGCGGGATCCCGCGATGAGCAATCGGCCAGCTTGCCGGGAAGCCCGCTTGACTCGAGGAGGCTCTTGCGGCGAGTTAGGTCACGAGCGGCACGAGCGGCCAGGCGAGCTCGGGCCGCAGTGGCGCATTTGTCGACGATGCGCCTGGCGTCGCCGGGATGCTTCTCGAGCCACTCGGGAAGCCGTTTGTTGAGAACTCGCTCGACATAGGAGCGGATCTCTGTGTTGCCGAGCTTCGTCTTCGTCTGTCCCTCGAACTGTGGGTGGCGAACTTTGACTGAGACGACTGCAGTGATGCCTTCGCGTACATCCTCGCCGATGAGGTTGTCGTCCTTCTCCTTGAGGATTGCCCGACTCCGAGCGAAGTCGTTGAGCGCACGAGTCAGCGCCTTACGAAAGCCCTCCTCATGAGTACCGCCCTCGTGAGTATTGATGTTGTTGGCGAAGCTGAGGACCGACTCGGTGTAGCTGCCGGTCCACTGCAAGGCCACCTCTATCTCGGCATCGGCGCTCGAATCCTCGAAGTTGACGACCTGCTTGTGCAGGGGGTCGCGGCTCGAGTTGAGGTGCTTCACGAAGTCGATGAGGCCGCCCTTGTACTGGAAGACCTCTTCGGCAGGTTTCTTTCCCCTGGCGTCGGTCAGGGTGATCTTCAGACCCTTCGTGAGGAATGCCAGCTCCCGCAACCGCGCTGCAACGGTCGGGAGGTGATAGTCGGTCTCCTCGAAGATCTCTTCATCCGCCCAGAAGGTGACCGTTGTTCCGGTTCGCTTCGCCGCCTTGCCCTTCTTCACTGCCGCCAGCGGCTTGCCGCGCTCGAACGATTGAGTCCACTCGGCGCCGTCTCGAACGATCCTGACATCCATGCGGCTGGCGAGCGCGTTGACGACAGAGACGCCGACGCCATGGAGGCCACCCGAGACGGTGTAGGCACCGGCTTCGAACTTGCCGCCGGCGTGCAGGGTGGTCAATACCGTCGTGAGGGCCGACTGCTTCGTCTTGGCATGCTTGCCGACAGGGATGCCGCGGCCGTTGTCGGTCACTGTTACCGAACCGTCCTTGGCGAGAAGGACCTCGATCTTGTCGCAGAAGCCGGCCATGGCCTCATCAACCGAATTGTCTACGACCTCCCAGATGAGGTGATGCAGACCCTGCGGACCTGTCGTGCCGATGTACATCGCCGGTCGCTTGCGGACCGCTTCGAGGCCTTCGAGAACCTTGATGTCCTTGGCTTCGTATGACACTGAAGCACTCTTCGCTTTAGCCACAGGGCTCCTCAATCGGCTCGCGGGCGACCACAGGTTGGGGCAGTAACAGTGGTGTAAGTATATCGCCTCGAGAGGTGGTCTGGGGAGCTTTGTGGATAACAAAACCCCAGGTCAGGGGCCATTTCTTGAGCATTTTCCCCACTCTCGCCGCGGGCCGGAATCGGCCCATCCTGGGTGGTTTCACGACCGCTCCCGGTGTCTTTCCACAGTTATCCTGACGGTCGATATCAGGCCGGCGCCGAGGGTCTGGGTCAGATGGGAAACCAACTGAGCCTCCTGATATCGCAACAGGGAGGCGGTGGCGCCGTCGGCTACTTCGACCTCCAGAACGCCGTCACGAAGGGCAAGCGGAGTCGCTCGCTCGGCCCATGGAGCTGGTGCGATCTCACCCCAACGCTCCAGGAGCGCTATCGAGCTCTCGGGCTTGGCGACGCCGAGACCGGACAACAGGTTGCCGAGCAGATCGCTAAGTGGTGTCGGCTCGGTCACTTCGCCGTCCCATCCGCCACTGTCCAGGTGCGACCTTCGACGGGTAGGTCTTGGGGTCGGGCTGTCGTGATCATGGTCTGCGCGTTGGGAAGGTTCTCGACGACACTGCGAGCCCGCGACGGATCGAGCTCAGAGAACACGTCATCGAGGAGTACGAGAGGCGGGTCGGGGCGCCGCGAGGCAACGAGGTCGAACGATGCCAGACGCATCGCCAGGGCGAGCGTCCGTTGTTCTCCTTGTGAGGCGTGCGTGCGGGCGTCGAGGCCGGAAAGCGTCAGCCCTGGGTCGTCGCGATGCGGTCCGATGGTTGTCATCTTGCGATCCATGTCGAGTCTCCTGGCTGCCTCTAGGAGGTCTCGATAGCGCTGCTCAGTGTCCTCTGGAGCTTCCAGGTCGACCACCTCTCCCAGCCGTCCGGCGCCGTAAACCCAGGCGATGTCATCGTTCCCACCGATCTCACCGTAGAAGGCGGCTATGACAGGTTGGGCGTCCCTGGCGATGTGGAGCCTGGCCTCCAGAACGGCCTTCCCAGAAGCGGCTATCTGAGCTTCCCAGACCCCAAGGTCCTCAGCAGGCGCCTGGCGACCCAGGTCGCGCAACAGCGCGTTGCGCTGTTTCAATGCCTTGGCGAGGTCGACCTGCGCTCCCGCCGCCACAGGCGACAGAGTCGCCGCCAGATCATCGAGAAAGCCACGGCGGTTGCCTGGTCCGCCTTTGAGGAGTCCAACGTCGTCCGGAAGGAATGTGATGACAGGGACCTCAGATGCGAGGTCGGAGAACTTCTTGGGCTGCTTGCCGTTCCACCTCACCTTGCGGCGTCCCGTCTCCGGGATCTCGACCTCAACCAGATGGCTTACCGCATGAGCGGAGAACTCGCCGCGAACAACGGCGCTGTCGCTGCCCGAGCGTATCAAGGCGCTGTCCGGAACCCCGCGGAATGACTTCAGGCGGGACAGGTAGGCCACGGCCTCGATGATGTTCGTCTTTCCTTGGCCGTTGTCGCCGACGAAGATGTTGTTCCCTGGGTCAAGGTCGAGGTGCAGCGCGTCGTACGAACGGAACCCACTCACGTCGAGCCAGTCGAGACGCATCGCCGACTACAGCCGGACTGGCATCAAGAGATAGAGGAAGTCATCGCTGGACGCGCCCCGGAGAAGCCCTGGCTTGAGAGCGTCGACCACCTCGATGAAGATCGTCTCGTCGTTGATGGCCGAAACGCCGTCGTTCATGTAGCGCGGGTTGAAGGCGATGGTCATCTCGTCGCCCTCGTAATCGCCTTCTATGTGTTCCGTCTCCCCGCCGACCTCCTGGCGTTGCACGGCTAGGTCAAGGCCGCCGGGGCCCATAGTGAGCCGCAGGGGGATGTGATCCTCTGCCACCAAAGCAGCTCGACCAACTGCCTCGAGAAGGGCTTCCTTGGACACGCTAAGGCGGCCCTGATGGGCCTCCGGGAGCAGTTGGCGGTAGTTCGGGAACGTCCCCTCGATCAGCCTGGCATCGAGACTCCCCCGCTCCGACTTGAAGGATGCCGAGCGCTCGGCGATCGCCACCTCGACCTTGGGAGCGCCGATGCTGCGACCAAGCTCGCGCAGCGCCCTCACCGGCACCAGACCGTTCTGGGGGGCAACGCCAGGAAGGTTCCGCACCGCTAGCCGATAGGAGTCCGTCGCTACCAGCCGCAACGACCCCTCTTCTTCTTCGAAGAACACTCCCGTGAGAATCGGTCGGGCGTCGTCGGAAGAGGCCGCCGAGCTCACTTGAGCTATCGCCTGGATGATGGTGTCGCCGTCTAGCATCGCTCCGCCGCCAGAGGGCTCCGTGTCGGCGACGGCGGGAAAGTCGTCGACATTGAGCTCTCGGAGTGCGAAGCGAGGACCGTTCCCCGAGATCTCGATCTCGCCCTCGGCCGCGCTCAACGTGACCGCTCCCGCGGGGAGCTTCCTCACGGCCTCGGCAGCAAGACGCGCCGGCACGACGGTTTTGCCTTCGCTCAACATTTCGACCTGGAGCTGAGTCCTGATGGTCGTCTCCAGGTCAGTTCCCGTTACCCGGAGCGTCCCGCCCGTCACCTCGCACAACATGCCCTGAAGAATGTCCAGTGGCGAGCGGGGGCTTACGGCGCGACCGGCTCGAGCCAGTACGTCGGCGAGATCATCTCGCTCTGCTCGAATCTTCACAGGGCTACCTCTGCTGTTCTTCTCTTTAGAAACCTAGGAGTAGTAGTAGGGGGTGTGGACACAGTGGACAACCCGCTCAAAGCAAGTGGTCGACGGGGGAAACGCTGTTGACGAAACTGGGGATGGATTCGGACTAATCCACCGGCCCAGCGCGCGGAGCGTCGGAGCCTGTGGGTCATTTGGTAGTTCTCCTCAGGCTTTGGGATAACGCGGTGACCTGGTCGAAGATCCGCTTGTCGCTCTGCATGACCTGCTTGACCTTGTCGAGGGCGTGGAGGACGGTGGTGTGGTCTCGCCCGCCGAATTCCCTGCCGATCTTGGGGAGTGACAGGTCCGTCAGCTCCCGGCATAAGTACATAGACACCTGGCGTGCTCTAGCCAGTGGCTGCCTGCGGCTGGGACCGGTTAGGTCGGCGGTGGAAACTCCAAACGAGGCCGAGGTGGCGGCGATGATCTCATCGACGGAGACAGCTCGAACCTCGTCCGACGCCGTCACGAGGTCCTGGAGTACGTCCAAGGCCATATCCAGGTCAATCGATTGCCCCGTCAACGCGGCGTATGCCGTCACCCTGGTGAGAGCTCCCTCGAGCTCACGGATATTGCTCGAAACGTGTTCGGCGATGAATTCGAGGACAGCGGGTGGTACCGGCCTCGGCGCGAACTCGGCGTTCTTACGCAGGATGGCCAGACGGGTCTCGACATCTGGGGGCTGAATGTCCGTGAGCAGACCCCACTCGAACCGGCTGCGCAGCCGGTCCTCGAGCGTGGACAGGTTCTTGGGGTGGCGGTCGGAGCTGATCACGACCTGCTTGCCGGCTTCGTGCAGAGCGTTGAAAGTATGGAAGAACTCCTCGAGGATCTGCTCCTTGCCTTCGAAGAACTGAACGTCGTCGAGTAGGAGCACGTCGGTGGTCCGATACTGGGACTTGAACTCGTCCATCCTCTTACCGCGAATGCACTCGATGAAGTGGTTGAAGAAGGCTTCCGAGGTGACGTAGCGCACCGGGCGCATCGGATAGAGGTCGCGGACCTGATGGCCGACGGCGTGGAGGAGATGGGTCTTGCCGAGGCCGGCCCCACCGTAGATGAACAAGGGGTTGTAGTGTTGACCGGGCCTCTCAGCCACCGCCATCGTCGCGGCATGAGCGAAACGATTCGAGGGGCCGACGACGAAGTTCTCGAACTGATACTTGGGAACGAGTGTCCCGGATTCGGGTGGCACGGCATCGGTCGGCGTCGGTGACGGATCGTTCTCGTCGTCCTCACCGACGTCACCGAAGGTCTCCACAAGGGGTACCGGGTTGGCCTCGAGTGACACCGCGACACCAGGGAAGATGTCGGCCGCAGCCCCCTCGATCTCCCCCAAATACTTCTCGCTCACCCACCGCAGATGGAACTCACTCGGCGCCAGTAGACGCATGGCGTTGTCATCGATGAAGTCGGCCTCAAGGGGTTCGAGCCACGTTTGCCAGGTGACCGGGGTGACTCTGTTACGAAGCAGTTGACGGAACTCACCCCACTGTTTGGGGGCGGCCTCAGGCTCCACGCGTTCTCTATCCTTCCTTTTCCACATCTGTTCCCACAGGTGTGGAAAAAACCAAAAACCTCGATTCCGCCTAGCGGGTGCGGTCTGGCGGGGCCGCTCGGCGGTACCTCTCGGAAGTGAGACAAACCCGAGGGGTTGGCGAGTATATGAATGCCTACGAAAGGCGGGCAAGAGGGGCAAATCCATGCTTATCGCTAACGATCGGCCTGGGCGCCGGCCGGAAAAGCCCCGCATCTATTGACGATATCGGCCTGACCTCTGCCAAGTATTGGAAGGAGTTGCCGCCGCCGGCACGCGACGGCTGATAGGAATGTTTCGCGACCAGGCTTTGACTTTGGACGTGCCCCTCCGTAACCTGTCTTCGATACTTCCCACCTCGGATTGATCCTCATGAAACGCACCTATCAGCCAAACGTGCGTCGCCGCCACAAGGTCCACGGCTTTCGAGCGCGTATGCGCACCCGTGCTGGCCGGGCGGTGATCAAACGTAGACGCCGCAAGGGCCGGCGCCGCCTCGCCGTCTAACCGACGGCCGTTCACAGCGTTGCGCGGCCGAACCCGTTTCAAGAGAGCGTTCCGTGTTGGGGAGCGGACGACCGTCGGCGGCATCACTGTGATCGCTGTTGCTGGCGATCCTGGCCCGGCGGCCGTAGGCATCATTGCCAGCCGGTCGGTTGGGAACGCAGTCGTTCGCAACAGAGCGAGACGCCGCCTCCGCGAGGCGGTGGCCAAGGCCGATCCCCCGGCGGGGATGGACGTGGTAGTGCTCGCAGCTGGAGAAGTTGTTGATGTGCCATTCGACCGGCTGGTCGACTGGGTACGCCAGGCCATGCCGAAGGAGGAGACGTGAAGGGACCAAAGCCGTATCAGGCGAAGTGGTGGGCTCGTGCCATTATTCGCCTCTACCAGCGACTCCTTTCCCCCATTCTTGGGCGCAATTGCCGCTATATGCCATCGTGTTCCCAATACACCTATGAGGCTGTCGGCGAGTACGGAGTCATAAGAGGGGGATGGATGGGCGCGCGTCGCCTCGGCCGCTGCCACCCGTGGCGTGAAGGTGGGTACGACCCCGTGCCCGGACGGGTCAATTCATGAGCCAGCTCTGGAACGGACTGCTCGACCTTCTGGCCTCGACGATGGCGTTCTTCTACGGCCTGGTCCCCAACTTTGGCATCTCCATCATCTTGCTGACTCTGGCGATCAGTCTGTTGTTGTTCCCATTGACCCTCAAACAGACGAGATCTATGAGGGCCATGTCCGAGATCCAGCCCCAGGTCAAAGCGCTTCAGGCCGAGCACAAGGACGATCGCGAGAAGCTTTACGCCGAGCTGCAGGCTCTCTACAAGGAAAAGGGGGTCAACCCCGCCGCCGGCTGTCTACCGATGATCCTTCAGATGCCGATCTGGTTCGCCCTCTTTCGCTTACTGCGGGAGCCCGCCAAGTACGTTGTCGAGACGACCGATCTCGGCGAAGCCCTTGCCGCCGGCCGCACCAGATTCCTCACGATGGACCTGATCACAGCACCCAGCGAGGCGTTCGCGTCAGGCCTCGTAGACGCCATCCCCTACATCATCCTGATCATCCTGGTGATGGCAACGGGCTACTACCAGCAGTACCAGACGACAAAGCGGCAAACCGGCCAACAGACCCAACAAGCTGCTCAGATGCAGACCGTCATGAAGGTTTTTCCAGTCGTCTTCGGCCTGATCTCATGGGGTCTGCCGGCAGGTCTCGTCCTGTACTTCGCAGTTAGCCAGATGTTCCGGATCGGCCAGCAAGGAGCGATAATCTCCATCGATGGGCACCACCAGGCGCCGCCGGCCGTGGAAGAACCTGTGGAGCAGGAGCCTGCTGAGCCCATGCAGCGCCAAAGCCAGAAACGCAAGCGAAAGAGGAAGAGGAAGTAATGGAATGGGTTGAAGTGACAGCGAAGACTGTCGATCTCGCCATTAAGGGCGCGCTGGCGGAGCTCGGCCTCAACTCCGTCGACGACGCATCTGTCGAGATCATTCAGGAGCCAGACAAGGGTTTCCTTGGCTTTGGCGGGGACAAAGCCATCGTCCGCGTTAAGGCTGCTCCCAAGAAGCGCTCGCGAGGCCGTCGCGGAGGCGGGCGCAACCAAGGTTCAGAGCGCCAGGTGAAAGGCGGCGGTGATCAACGAGGAGGCCGCCAAAAGCAAGGCGACCGCCAAAAGCAAGGCGACCGCCAAAAGCAAGGCGACCGCCAAAAGCAAGGTGGCCAAGGTCGCCAGCAGGAACCCGGCGGCAGCGGACAGCAGGGCCGGGACGGTGGTAAGCGTCGAGATCGGCCAGCCAACAACGAGAACAAGGGCGGCGGAAAGCCACGAGACGGACGAAGCCGCGACAATTCCGGGAGAGACAGAGTGTCTAACAGGTCTGAACCTTCAATCGAGTCCACCAAGGAGGCTGACGTATCCGAGCAGGCCGACATCCTCAAGTCGTTCATGACAGGCCTCGTCGACGCCTTTGGGTTGGAGGGAACCACCACAACTCGCGTCGAGGATGACATCATCTACGTCGATGTGACGGGTGAGCAAACGGAAGCGCTAATTGGCGCCAAAGGGTCTATTCTGCAGGCGATTCTCGACCTCATGAAGATCATCGTGCAACGCAAGACGCACCATCGGGCGCGAATCCGTCTTGACATCGCCGGCTATGCCGAGCGGCGCCGAGAAGCCCTCAACATCTACTCCCAGCGCCTGAGCGAGCAGGTACTGTCCGATGGTGAGGAGGTCATGCTGGAGCCGATGCATCCCGGTGATCGCAAGGTGGTACACGACGCCGTTGCCGAGATCGAGGGTGTCCGTTCATGGTCGGAGGGCGAGGAACCGCATCGATCGGTGATCATCAGCCCCGTCGCCGGCTTCGAGGTAGTTGCCTCGGGTGACGACGACGAGGAGGACGAAGACGAAGGCGACGACGAGTAGTAGTCGGCGAAAACGCCGAGGGCAGTGTTTCACGTGAAGCCTGCCGAGAGCACGGCTTCGTGGGCCGGCATCGAGCTGTCGGATGCTCAGCGGACCCAACTCGAGATGTACGCCGCTTGGCTCGTCGATGAGGCCATTCCCGCCGGGGGCCTGGGCCCACGCGAGGCCAACAGGATCTGGGGAAGGCACATTGCGGACTCACTGGCTTTCGCAGCTGCCTGGCGGGGTGAGGAGCCGCCGCACGAAGTGCTGGACATCGGCAGCGGAGTTGGGCTGCCGGGCCTCCCCCTCGCTATCGCTTGGCCGGAGTGTCGATTCACCCTCCTCGACAGAGCCGGTAGGCGAACGCGACTCATGCTCAGGGCCATACGGGCACTGGGGCTGGAGAATGCTGTCGTCGCCCAGGGTGACGCCTTCGACGTGGCCGACGAGTGGCACGCGGTGGTTGCCCGGGGGGCCGTTTCGGCCCCAGAGTTCGTGGGACTCTCGAGCAAACTGATCGACGACATCGGGGTGTCCGTGCTCGGGCTGAGCCGACGTGCCGAGCGCCCTGAGCGCGCCGATGACCTCATCAATGTGGCCGCCGGGCTGGGGCTAGACGCCGAGCTTGTCGAAATTCCCGAATCAGCGCTTGACGCAGTGGCGTGGCTTCTTATCATGCGGCGAAGTGGATGACACCCAACAACCTGAGGGACCCGAGGCGCCGGATGTCTGGCAGAGCCCTGTAGACCCTGCGCAGCCAACGCCACAGCCGCTCTCCGAGCCACTGAGCCACGACCCTTCCCAACCGCAGCCCCCCGCCGAGCTGACTCCCGAGGACCCTGTTGAGCCCACCTCACAGCCCCCACCCGGAGCCACCGTAGTGGCAGTCGCCAATCAGAAGGGCGGAGTCGGCAAGTCGACCACCTCAATCAATCTGGCGGCAGCCGTTGCTTTGCAGGGCGATCGCGTCCTCTTGGTGGACCTCGACCCGCAGGCCAACGCCACTTCGGGCCTCGGCATAGACCGTTCCGGCCTAACTGGGACCACCTACGACATAGTCGTCAAGGAGACGGCCGTCGAGGACGTCGTCGAACCCACAAGCATCAGAGATCTCTTCGTGGTGCCGTCATCGATAGACCTCGCCGGCGCGGAAATCGAACTGGTGCCGATGATGTCGCGCGAGCAGCGCCTAAAGCAGGCTTTGGATGTAGCGCGCGGCGACTACGACTTCATCATCATCGACTGCCCTCCATCTTTGGGGCTCCTCACACTGAACGCGCTGGCCGCGGCCACCGAGGTCTTGGTGCCGATCCAGTGCGAGTACTACGCGCTCGAGGGCGTGAGTATGTTGGTGAACAACGTCAATCTGGTGAAGCAGAACCTAAACCCTCAACTAGAGATTGAGGGTGTGATACTCACCATGTTCGACGCCCGCACCGCGCTGGCTGCAGATGTGGTCAAGGAAGTTAGGGCACACTTTGGGGAGGTCGCCTACCACACCGTGATTCCCCGGACGGTACGCCTCTCTGAGGCGCCGTCCCACGGCGAGCCCATCGAGGTCATCGACCCGATGAGCCGAGGAGCGATCGCCTATCGAGAAATGGGTCGCGAGTTCAGGAGGAGGCATGGCCGCACGGAAAGCGGGACTGGGTAAAGGTCTCGAATCGCTGATCCCGGTGGATCGCCCCGATAGGGCCTACCCCTTCATCGGTGTTGATCAGGTTTCGCCGAACCCGGATCAACCGCGCCGGAATTTTGACGACGCGGCCCTTGAGGGCCTTGCCGCTTCTATTCGCGAGGTTGGAGTGCTACAGCCTGTCATCGTGGCCGAGACCGCTGACGGCTACGTGCTTGTAGCAGGGGAGCGCCGGTGGAGAGCTGCCCGGATGGCTGGTTTGACGGATATCCCGGCCGTGGTGCGCGACGCCAAGGAGACGGGAACGCTGTCTGAGGCTCTGATCGAGAACGTCCAAAGAGAGGATCTGACGGCCCTCGAGGAGGCAGCCGGCTATCAACAACTCCTGGATGATTATGGAATGACTCACGAGGATATTGGCAGCCGGGTTGGGAAGAGTCGCGGCGCTGTCACCAACGCCTTGCGCCTATTGACCCTGCCCCCTGCGGTGCAGGGCATGTTGGAGCGCCGTGAGCTCGCCGCCGGTGCGGCCAGGGCGCTGGCGGGCCTTGATGACGAGGCATATGCGGTGTATATCGCAGAGAGAGCCGTGGATCAGGGCTGGTCGGTGCGCCAGGTCGAGGACGCCGTCCGCACCAGACTGGGGAACGCGACGGCCCCGCCAAAGCGAACGCGTGCTGAGCGCCCGGGACCTGTCATCGAATTGGAGTCGAGGCTCGCCGAGCACCTGGATGCTCCAGTCAAGATCGACTACGGCACCCGTGGCGGCAAGGTGGTCGTGCGCTTCCGAGATCTCGATGCTCTTGAGTCGATCTATAGACGCATGTTCGGCGACTGATTCGGTTCAGTCCCGTGTTCCTAGCGGCGGCTCTCAGGGGGACGGGCCAGCAGCGCCAGTAGGCCTGCCGCAGCCGCGATTCCCGTGCCCTCGCCGAGCTCAGCGTCGTTGATGACGACTGCTGGAGCTCGTGTCTCGCGCAGCATGCTGTAAGCCCGTCCGCCGATCTGCATTCTGAGGGCTCCGCCGATCTCGGTCGCGATCCGTCTTCCTGCCTCGCTTGACGAACGCTCGGTAGCGAAGTAGTAGCAACCATCGCCGTCTGCCGCTGTCGAACCGAAGGAAAGAACGAGGTCCATACCCAATCGATTGATGCGGGTCGCCCGCAGCGAGGCCTCGGGAGCGGTGTCTTCAGACCGAGACATGAGAACGACGGCTCCCTTCTCTCGCAACACGGTGGCTGCGGCCGTTACCGCGCGCCAGGCAGCCGAGCTCTCCTCAGGGGTACGGGCAGCAGGATCAAGCATGATGCGCAATCCGGCGACGGTCGCTGGCAGCTCCGTTATCCACCGGCGCTCCGCCACTTCGCGCCTGCCATCCTTGCTCGTCGCCTTCTTCACGAGCTCCAGCTCATTGGCGACCTCCCCCCCGGCAATTCCATCTTCTGCCATATTGCGGTTTCGCTGAAAGTCAAGGAGGGCCCGCAACGTGTCGGGGCCGAAGATTCCATCTTCTTTGCCGGAGTCGAAACCAAGCGAGTTGAGTGCCGTCTGCAGCTCGAATACGTCGTCGCCGCGGATCATGGGGCGTCTGTGATAGAGCAGCCGATCTCCGAGGCGATGCCCCGAGTTGACGAGATCTCGCCACGTGTCGGTCCCAACGATGCCGTCGGCGTCAAGGCCGCGCTTGGCCTGGAAAGCCTTGACGGCTGTCTCTGTATCGGGACCGAAGTCCCCGCCCGCGTCGGAGCCGATGTCGAAACCCAAAGCCGCGAGTCGAGCCTGAATGTCCCTTACGGCCTCTCCCGACGACCCCGACCGATATAGCTTCATGTCCCTATGTTGCCACGAAAGAACCCCGCCGTAAGGCGGGGTTCTCTATGACGGGAAGGGCGTTGCTCAGGCCAGGTATTCGGCAAGGTCGGCTAGCAGTGCTTCCTTAGGACGGGCTCCGACGATGCGCTTCTTCTCGACGCCGTCCTGGAAGACGATCAACGTCGGAATGCTCATCACGTCGTAGCTCATCGCCGACTGCGGGTTCTCATCGACATTGAGCTTGGCGATGGTGATCTTCTCGCCATGGGTCGTTGCGACCTCGTCGAGGACGGGGGCGATCAGGCGGCACGGGCCGCACCACTCAGCCCAGAAGTCAACCAGCGTCGGCTTGGACGAGCCGACCGTGTCTGTGAAGTCGGCGTCTGTGATCTTTACGGTGTTTTCTGACATGTGGAGCGGCCGAAGCCTCCACCTCCTTTTGCTTACGCAGGCAATGTAACCAAGCCAGAGGGGCTGTCATTCCCTCGCTTCGAGCCAGCGCTCAGCGTCGATGGCTGCGGCACATCCCGAGCCCGCTGCTGTGATGGCCTGTCGGTAGACGAAATCGACTACGTCGCCCCCCGCGAACACGCCAGACACTGAGGTGGCGGTGCCCTCGAAAACCTCGATATACCCCTTCTCGTTCAGCTCGAGCTGCCCCTCGAAGAGAGCGGTGTTGGGGGTGTGGCCGATCGCGACAAAGACACCGTCGGTCTTGAGGTCGGTCGTCTCGTCCGTCTTCACGTTGCGGACCGCGACGCCGGAGACCGTGCCGTCCCCGAGGATCTCGTCGACAACGCTATCCCAGATGACTTCGATCTTGGGATGATCGAGCGCTCGTTGCACCATGATCTTCGAGGCGCGGAACTCGTCGCGGCGATGGATGATCGTGACTTTGGAGGCGAACTTGGTCAGGAAGATGGCCTCCTCCATGGCCGAATCGCCGCCGCCAACTACTACGAGCTCCTTCTCCTTGAAGAAGAAGCCATCGCAAGTGGCGCAGGCCGAAACCCCGAAGCCGCGTAGGGCCTCTTCGCCTGGAACCTCGAGCCAACGGGCGGAGGCTCCGGTTGAGATGATGATGGCATCCGACTCGTACTCGTCAGCTCCGACCCACACTTTGAATGGAGTCGAGCTGAAGTCGACCTTGGTGACATCTGCGGTGACGATGCGAGTCCCGAACCGCTCTGCCTGCTTGCGGAATTGATCCATCAACTCGGGACCCATGATCCCGTCTGGGAAGCCGGGGTAGTTCTCAACGTCGGTGGTCAACATGAGTTGGCCGCCGGCCTGGGCTCCCTCGATCATGAAGGGGTTGAGGTCGGCGCGGGCCGCGTAGATGGCCGCGGTCAGTCCGGCCGGACCGGACCCGATGATGGTTACTCGTTCAGACATCTGGCGTCTCCTTGGGATCGCGCTTGCGCCATACCAACAACGCGACGACCAAGAACAATCCCCCGATGATGGCGTAGCCGACCTCCGTGCCGACAAGTTCTCCGAGGACGCGAGAAACGCCTATGAGAAGGAAGATGACGGCTATGAGTCCCAGGATGGCGAGCACCGTCCCTGCCGCCGCCCATTTGGCAACACTCTCGGCCTTACCGACGGTGAGGGAGCGGGCCTTGGCCGCCGCCGACTCGAGTGAGTCGGCGATCTTTGCCGGGTAATCAGGTTCTTGGTCATGATCTGTCATGACCGCCGAGGTTAGTGCAGGCGCCCTACTGCTCGACTTGCGCGAGGACCTCACAGTTCACGGCGTCCAAGGCGAGAACCAGTCTTGTCTCGTCGGTCAGCGTTACGAGAAGTATCAAGAACTCGGTGCCGGCGAAGTCGGCGGTGCCGATCGTGATGACACTGTCAGCCGTATCGGCTAGCTCGAGCACTTCGTCGGGCGTGCACGTCACCGCGACCTCATCAGTTGCCGCGGCGAACTCCTGGCGGTAATAGCTCAATTCGAGGAGGGTCAATGCTCGGGAAACCGCTTCATTCTCGATTCCTTGCGGAACCTCATTGAGGAACTTGTCAAGGTCATCAACGTTTCCGAAGTCGAGGAGAGACTCAGGCAGAGCGGCGTCGCGATCGAGACGGCCGCTGAACTCGGCAGCGCCCCCCTCGGCCGCCCCCACCGGAGCCTGGGCGAAAGGTGCTTCTGTGGCGGGCGCCGCAGTGGCCAGCGGGGCTTCGGCCGAGTCGGCTGCCGTCGGGCTTTCGGCGACCTCCTGGGTTACGGCAATGGTGGTTGCTGAAGCAGCGGCGTCGTCGGAGTCAGTCGAAAGCAGGTTGACCAGAGGTGCCACCGCGATGAGAGCGATAACGACAGCCGCGGCCGTTGCCAAACCCATCCACGGGCGGCGCTGCGGCGCCTTCTCGATACGCGGAGATAGGCCAACGGCATCACCGACCTGGCGTCTGAGCTCGGATGATTCGGCCATCGTCAAGCCGGGACGCTCGGCCGTCGCAGTCGCCGCCAAGGAGGCTCGATGAGACATCAGGTTCGTCGAGCACTCGTCACATCCGGCGAAGGACTCTTCAGCCGAGCGTGCTTGGTCGGCGTCGAGACGGCCTTCGGCCAGCGCCGCGATTAGGTCGAGATCGTGATTGTGCATTTTCACTCGTCCTTTAGATGTCCGGTACGGGGGCTGAGGTTCCCGAGCGCATCGGCCAGCAGGCGTCTTCCACGGAAGACCCTCGACTTGATGGTGCCGACCGGCACGCTGAGGATCTCGGAGGCCTCGGCCAGCGCCGTTCCCTCGACATCCACCAAAACCACGGCGGCGCGGAATTCGGGAGGAAGCTCAGCGAGGGCCGCCTCGATGTCTGGCCGCAGTTCGACAGCTCGCAGCTCGTCCCCTGCAGTTAGATCGGGTGGCGCGTGGTGTTCGGGGAGTTGGGTTTCCGGCTTGCGTTTACGCCGCCGCAGCGCGTCGTAACAAGTGTTCATCGCCACCCGATAGAGCCAGGTACTGAAGGCGGATCTGCCCGCGAAGCGGTCTGCTTTGCGCAACACCGTGACGAAGGTCTCCTGCGTGGCGTCGAGAGCAGCCTCGCGATCACGCAGCATCCGCAGACAGACCCCGAACACCCGGTCCTCATGCGCTGTCATCAGCTCTTCGAAGGCCAGCGAGTCGCCACCGAGGAACCGCTGGACAAGCTCGTAGTCGGTATCTGCCCGATGGGTCACGACGAGAACCGTACTTCTGAGACGGTCGTGTAGTAATACTCGCCACCGTCGCGCGGCGGCAGGTCGGTGAACCACAGAAGCCAAGCGCCGCCATCCTGGGTAGAGACATCGATGGCGGTCTCCGCGGAACCGAGCACCGCGGTCGCCAGCTGCGTCCACTCATCGAACGTGGCAACTGGCTGTGGCGCCCACCCCACCACGATGGCCGTCCCTGCGGATCCGTCGATGGTGATCTTGTTCACCGACCCTTGAGCCGTGAACACCACGCCGACGCCCGGTTTGATCAGCTGGAGAGGGTCGAAGTAGCGCTCGGTGCGCCAGGTCGTCGATTGCTGACCATCGATCAGGAGCGGAATATCGCCGTCGCGCTCCGACCCGTCACCGAATGGGTCGAAGGTGCCGACCGCCGTGACCACAAGCTGTTGGCCCTCAGCCGGCGATCTGCCGCCATCTGCCGTTGTGGTGGCAACGGCGGCAGGGGAAGTTGTCGTCGGAGCTGGCGGCTGTCCTACCGGAAACAGCAGCGCGGAGTCTGTGTTCGAGTCGAGAGCGAAGCCGAGCACGATCACCACCAGGGCGACGACGAGGAGTCCGCCCGCGATGGCCACCCAGCGCCAAGTCCACTCCGGTCGCGGCGGCGGAGTTGCTGGTGACGGGGCCGCTCTGAGTGCGGCTGCCAGGCCGGCTGCATCGAGCTTTCCAATGCGTGCGGCCCGGAGGGCCACGTCTACAGAACGGGGGAGTCCCTCGGCCAGCTGGGATGGGGGCAGGTCGGTGGCCCCACCAGCCAGGCCGGCGACCAGCGTTGCTGCCAGAGCAGCGGTGTCAGTCGCGGCGTCTCCTGTGAGGGTGGCGTACGGAGACAGCTTGGCGGGGTGGGCGGCCGAATAGAGGACGGCCGCTGGGCCAATCGCTCCATGGACCACATCGGCAGCATGCAGCTTGGCAAGCGCGTCTGCGAGGCCTGCGGCGTTGGGCAGGAAGTCGTCGAGAGGGATGGGCTCGCCTGCGGCGATGCGGTCCTCAATCGTCACCCCTCCCGCCCACTCCGTCACTGCGTATGCGGTGTCGTCACTCTCGTCGGCGGCGTAGACCGCGGCCAGGTGGTCGTGAGTTACCGCCGCCGCCGCCCTGACACCAGCGGTGAACGAGGAGCGACGATCCGGGCCGGCGTTGGGACCGATGATGCGCGCCAGCACCGGCCTATCAAGCGTGAGGTCTGTGGCCAGCCACACCTCGCTGTCGCGCTCGCGGCCAAGACGAACCTCGAGATTGAAGCGGTCTGGCAATGCTGCTGACACGGTCGGTCAGCGTAACGGGGGCGGTATCAGGAGGCCTTACGGAGAAGGAACAACCCATCTTCGAGCCGCTCGAAGCCAAGCCGGTCGTAAAGGCCGAGCGACCGCTCGTTGTCGAGTTGGGTGTTGAGGAACAGAGATCGGATCCCGCGCTGCCGTGCCCTGGCGGCTGCCGCCAAGAGGAGAGCTGTTCCTAAGCCAGATCCCTGCTGTCGCGGGTCGACGGCGATTCGTTGCAGGTAGGAATTGGATGTTCCGTAGCCGATGATGGCGAAGCCGGCCATGGGCTCGCCGACCGAAAGGATCTCGGAGTTCTTGGTCGAACGAAGTGCCTCCTCGAGACCATGTCGGTCCATGGCCCAGAACTCGTCGAAGGCGGCGGCATCGACGGATTCTGCCGCATCCAGATCCAACGTCGTGGCTACCTCATGGGTTGTGGGACCAAGCGGCTGCGTCAGGTCGAGTCGGAGTAAGGCGAGTTCGAGGTAGGGCATGAATCCTGCTGCGGTCCACACAGATTGACCGGTCATAGGAAGCGGTGGGCTGAATACGGCCGGAGCCCCGAGGTCGCTCAGCTCGGCTGCACACGCTGCAAGAAATCGACTACCCCCCCTGATCAGTCGCAGGCTGGCCTCGTCGTTCCGGCTGTTCCACGGACGCGCTTTCGCCTCTGACAAGGCGCGACGAAGGGTGAGCCGGCTCGGCCACTCTCGGCTAGGGGTTACGCGAATCGAACGCCTTGTGCTCCCTTTCCTCACAAATCGAGCGTAGTGATGCCAGAGTGGACGCCTATGGACGCGCTCCTGTTCACAGACAACGCCTTCTCGTTGCATCTGACCGGCATCGGGCACCCTGAGAGGCCGGAGCGACTGACGGCCTTAGTCGCAGGAGTCAACGCCAGCGCGGCCGAGGTCGAGGTGCGAGAACCGCGCCAGGCGACGCGTGACGAGCTGGAACGCGTCCACGATGCCCACTACATCGATCTGATCGAAAGAGTGTGCGCGGCGGGCGGTGGAGAGCTCGACAGAGACACGGTCGTGGTGGCCGAGTCGTGGCGGGCGGCGCTGCTGGCGACAGGTGCTGGACTCAGCTCCGTCGATGCCCTGCGCGCCGGGGAGGCTGATCTTGCTGTGTGCGCCGTCCGTCCACCTGGTCATCATGCCCGGAGGGGCCAGGCCATGGGATTCTGTGTGTTCAACAACGCCGCGGTGACGGCGGCCGCGCTGGTCGAGGGGGGAGAACGGGTAGCCATCATCGACTGGGATGTCCATCACGGCAACGGGACACAGGAGATCTTCTTCGACTCTCCGGAGGTTCTCTATGTATCCATCCACGAGTGGGGGCCAGATCCAGTGGTTCCCGAGGTTGCGTTCTATCCGGGCACCGGGTGGCTCGACGAGGTGGGTTCGGCCGCCGGTCGGGGAACAACGGTCAACATCCCGGTCCCGGCCGCCACCCGCGGCGACATCTATCGCCACGCCTTCTCCGATCTGGTCGTCCCCGTCGTTGAGCGTTTCGAACCGGACTGGCTGCTGGTGAGTGCCGGCTTCGACGCCCACATTGTCGACCCCCTCGCCCACCTCGGCCTCGAAGCAGACGACTTCTTGGCGATGGCTCACGGTCTCAGAATGCATGCAGGACGCTCAGTTGTTTTCGCCGAGGGTGGCTACGACCTCGACGCCATAGCTGCATCTATGACCGCAACCGTTAATGGGTTCGGGGGAGAGACTCCCCGTTCCACAACCTCGGAATCTCCCGAAACCGCCTGGCGCCTAGCGCAACAGGCCCGCGAGATGGCGTTTGACTCGGGGGCTCTTTAAGGGTTCAAGCCAGGTCGATCGGTGGCCGATACTCGCCTTGGAACAAGTGGAGGTCCCTTGCCGGTCGACTCACCAAGTTTGGAAGAGCTTCTCATCAAGCTGATCGCCGTTGATGGCTCCGATCTGCACCTGAAGGTCGGATCGCCGCCGGTATTTCGGATCGACGGCTCGCTGACCCTGTCGAACCTTCCCAAGCTCACCGCCGACGACACGCGGCGCTACGCCAGCGAATTGCTCCCAGACCACCTCAAAGCAACGTTCGATGAGCATCACGAGGCCGACTTCGCGTTTGGTCGTCAGACTCTCGGACGTTTCCGGGTCAACATCTACCGCCAGCGAGGCTCCGTGAGTATCGCGATGCGTTCAGTGCCGCCGACCTCGAAGAATTTCGCAGAGCTCGGCCTGCCACCGGTTCTCGGTGATCTGGCCAAAGAGAAGCGGGGTCTGGTCCTGGTGACCGGACCGACCGGATCAGGCAAATCAACGACTCTCGCGGCCGTCGTCGATGAGATCAACTCCAGCCGCCGAGTCAACATCATCACTCTCGAGGACCCCATCGAGGTGCTGCACCCAGACAAGATGGCCCTCGTCAGCCAGCGTGAGGTAGGAGTCGACACACTCTCGTTCAGCGAAGCGCTGCGCAGGATCCTGCGCCAGGACCCCGATGTCGTACTCATCGGCGAGATGCGTGACGCCGAGACGGTGGATTCGGCCCTCAGGGCCTCGGAGACCGGCCACCTCGTACTTTCGACGTTGCACACCATCGATGCCACGGAGACGGTCAACAGGATCATCGACTTCTTTCCCGCCTATCAGCAGAAGCAGATCAGGCTGGTGCTGGCGAGCTCGCTGCGCGGGATCGTCAGCCAACGGCTTCTACAGAGAACTGATGGCAATGGGCGGGTGCCGGCGGTCGAGGTCTTCGTCAATACGGAGCGGGCCCACGATCGGATCATCAATCCGGAGAAGACCCACGAGCTGATCGACGTCATCGCGGACGGCGAGTTCTACGGCATGCAAACCTTCGACCAGTCGCTGATGGGCCTATACGAGCGGGGCGTCGTGAGCTTCTCAGATGCGGTCGGCCACGCGAGCAATCCGGCGGACTTCAAGCTTCGGGTTCAGAACAAGGGCCTGTTGGCGAGCTGAGCCATCACTCTGTCTCACCGCAGAGCTCATCGACCCGTCGTCCCCGCGAGCAGCGCGAGATGTAAGCTCGCCGCCATGATCCCCGAACGGCTGGAAGAGATTCTCCGCGCCGACGCTCCGTCGGCCGTCCTGGCGGGACTGTTCGCCGACGCCGGCAAGGAGCTTTACCTGGTCGGTGGGAGCGTGCGCGACCTCATGCTCGGCGTGCCTCACGGGGACCTTGATTTCGCCACCGACGCTTTGCCGGAAGAGACCATCAACATCGTCGGAGAGTGGGCCAGCGACGTTGTCAATATCGGTGTCGAGTTCGGCACGGTCGGTGTCGTGAAGGCCGGCGATCTGCACGAGATAACCACCTTCCGGTCCGAGGTGTATCGCGGCGACAGCAGGAAGCCTGCGGTCAGCTACTCAGACAACATCGTGGAGGACCTGTCTCGGCGCGACTTCACCGTCAACGCCATGGCCCTGCGCCTGCCAGATCCTGAGATGATCGACCCGCACGGTGGGCTGGCGGATCTAGCTGAGGGCACGCTGCGCACTCCACTCGAGCCCGAGATCTCTTTCGGAGACGACCCGCTTCGCATGCTGCGCATGTACCGCTTCGTATCGCAGTTGGGTTTCCAGCCGGACCCGTCAGCGGTCGAGGCCGTCGTCGAGATGCATGGTCGACTCGACATCATCAGCGCCGAGCGGGTGCGGGACGAACTGGCTCGACTACTGAAGGGTGAACATGTCGCGGACGGCCTTCGTGGTCTTGTCGACTCCGGCTTGGCCGATCAGTTCCTCCCGGAGTTCACCGCGCTGGCCTTGTCGCAGGACCCCGTCCATCACCACAAAGATGTCCTCGCTCACACCATCGCTGTTGTCGAGAAGTGCCCGCCGCAGCTGACCCTGCGCTTGGCGGCACTGCTGCACGACATCGGCAAGCCCGACACCAGGAGCTACGAAAGCCGCCGCGTGACGTTCCATCATCACGAGGTCGTTGGATCGCGGATGGCACGCGACAGGCTGCGGGCCCTGCGGTTTCCCAAGGCGGTGGTTTCCGACGTGTCGCGTCTGGTCTACCTCCATATGCGACCGCACACATACGCCCTCGGATGGACCGATCGAGCGGTGCGTCGCTACGTGCGGGACGCCGGCCACCTTCTGGAAGACCTCAACTACCTGGTCCGCTGCGATGTCACGACTGCTAACGAGAAGCGGGCCCGCCAGATTTCGAAACGCATCGACGAGCTCGAAGAGCGGATTATCGCTTTGCGTCAAACAGAAGAACTAGACGCGCTGCGGCCCCCCATCGACGGCAACGATGTCATGCGGCACCTCGATATCGTCGCCGGGCCTGTCGTCGGTGAGGCGATGACGATGCTCATGGAGCATCGTCTTGACCACGGCCCCTACCTACCCGAGGACGCCTACAAGCTGCTGGACGCCTGGTGGCAGGAGCGGGCCTAGCCGGCGGCCAGGGGGGCGACGTAGCGCACGACCACGACGAAGTGGAGAGCGCTGGCCGCTACCACCATCACGTGGAACACTTCGTGTGAGGAGAACACCCTCGGCCACAGCCGGGGTCGGCCGGTGACCATGATGATGGTGCCGATCGTGTACAGCAGGCCGCCAAGCACCATGATGCCGAAGCCCGTCGCCCCCAGGGCGTCGGCCATCGGCTTGGCGACGGTGATACCGAGCCAACCCATGGTCAGCAGCAAGATGATTGACAGCCGCTGGCTTGTGGAGGGGAAGAAAACGTTGTGGGTGATGCCCCACACGCCGACGAACCACACCAGGGCCAGCGTCACCCACTTCGGCCAGCCATCGAGCGCGATACCGGCGATAGCTGTGTAGCTCCCGGCGATGAGAACGAATATGGCCGAGTGATCGAGCCGCTGCATGATCCCCCTAGAGCGCTCGGCCCACGGCACCGAGTGATAGAGAGCACTGACGGTGAATAAGAACACCAGAGCAACGCCGAACGACGCCATCGCGATCCGCGACAGGACACCCGAACCGACGATCATCAACACGACTATCCCACCGAGTGATGCCACAGCGGCCGAACCGTGGAGGAATCCGCGTACAGGATTCAGCATCGGGCCCAGGGTCACGCGGTCGTCCATCCGACGAGCCTAGGCAGGCCCGCCCCTGATATCGGTAGCACCCCCGCCGCGGGAACACTTCGAAGCTGTGATAGGCGTCCCCGGTACCATCGCTCCGTGAAGCTTCGGCACTGGATCTTGCAGCCCATCTACGGCCTCTACGGTGACAGGCTTGCCAGGAAGCTGGCACCGGATCGGCTGCCGCGCCACATCGGTGTGATCCTCGACGGCCATCGCCGTTTCGCTCGATCCGAGGGTCTTACTGACTACACCGACGGGTATCGCGTCGGCATGTCCAAGCTGCTGGAGTTCCTGGGGTGGACGGCGCAAACGGAGACTCCTGCGGTAACCCTATGGGTTCTCTCGAAGGAGAACTTGGCGAGGCCCTCCGTCGAGTTGGAGCCCTACTTCGAGGTCCTCGGCGAGCTGTTCACCGAGGAGCTCGGCGACCGGGCGAGGGAGCTCGACATGTCGGTGAATGTGATCGGGAGCATCGACCTGCTGCCGGTTCCTCTGGCCGCAGCAGCCAAGGGTCTTGAGGGGGCCAACCCCAATGGGAGCCGCCGCCTCACCATCGCCCTTGCGTACGGTGGTCGCCAGGAGATCGTCGACGCGGTTAGAGATCTGGTCAGCGAGCTAGTCGTCGAAGGCGTGCCCCCTGCGGAGATGCCGGAGAGAGTCGACGCCGATGCCATCGCCGCCAACCTCTATACGACCGATCTCCCTGACCCGGACCTCGTCATCCGGACATCGGGAGAGTCTCGGTTGTCTGGATTCCTGTTGTGGCAGTCCGCCTACGCCGAATACAGCTTCATCGACGTGTTCTGGCCGGCATTCCGTCGTGTCGACTATCTGCGAGCCCTACGCGACTTCACGCGAAGAGAGCGTCGCTTCGGCCGCTGAGCTTCAATGCTGGTGATCGTCGTCGTGGTGGTGGTGTGAGCCCGAACTGGACCCGTCCTTGCTGCGTCAACAGCCAGGTTCCCCGTGGTTGCCACAGCACGACGAAAGCGTGATCGCCTTCTTGGTGTTGTTCTTCAACACCATGCCTACTTTGATCAGTAGGGGTTCGTCGCTGTCTTTCCAGTTGCCGATGAACGGAATGTGCATGTCGCGACCCTACCGGAGCTGCGGGCTCCAAAGTTGAGGCCTAAAGCCGGCGACCGCAGGTCACCAGAGGCCATAGGGCCGAGTGCAGCGAGGTCTCACTAACGGGTTCGCATGTCCTCGGGAAGGTGCTCGCGATCGTTGAAGGTGCGCATGCTCAGGATGTGGCCGCCGCCGAGGCCCATGGCCACCAGCGAGGCGATCGAAGCGTGGCCGAGCACGAAGCGCTCCCACTCCCACGGCGTTGCTTCGGCACCCAGCAGGTAGGCGAGCGCCACGGCATTGGTACCTCCGTGGGCTACCAGCAACAGCCTCTCGTCGGGGGGATCCATTTCCCATAGCTGTGTGGGGTCGGTTGAGTCGCGGGTGACGCCGTGCGACTTGAGAATCCCATCGACGGTCGTCGTGATCCGGTTGTGGAAGTCTCGAAAGCTCTCGCCACCGTCGATGCCCTCCCACCAATCGGTTGGCGGGCGTTGGTACGACTCGTTAAAGATCTGTTGGACGGTGGCTTCGGGGGTGTCGGACCAGTCGGGCATCATGATCTCCGTGAGACCATCGAAAGTCTCGATGTCCATTTCGAGTGCCGCGGCCACCGGCTCCGCCGTTTGCTGCGATCGCAGCGCGCTTGACACCAGCAGACCGGTGAACTGGGTGTTCAGGGAAGCGAGGCGATCGGCCAGCAGCTGCGCCTGGCGATGCCCGAGCTCGGTTAGGTAGGGATCTCGCTGGGTCAAGCCGTCAACGGCCCAAGCCGGCTGCGCATGTCTCACGAACCACAATTCCATGGCCGCGGAGGCTATCGGGCCCTCGGCCCCGGCGTGTCGGGGGAGGTAGCAAACTTGCCCTAGAAAGACCGAAAGGCCGCCTACTGGCGGCCTTCCGGTACGGGCGAAGACGGGAGGAAGGATTCCGTCTACAGATTGCTATCGACCGCGGTGCGCGCGAACTGAAGGTGTTTCTCGAGTATTTCTAGATTTCTTCCGGAGGTGACTAGTCACCCCCGGATGTGTGTTGAGCGTCGACCCCCTCCCTCGGTTGTCGCCCCTGGCTACCGTCGACTCCCTTCGAGTCCTGCTCGGACTCGACGAGCATCTCCGTCGAGTCGTCCTTCGGACGACGCTGCCTGCTACCTCGCTGTGCTCGGCCACCTCCTCCTGGAGGGGGAGGATTACTCTGCCTATTCATGCGTGTTCTTGTAGAGCGGTCTCGAGTTCGTCCGGCGGTCGCGGCGGCGGTCGGCATCATCGCGCTGGTGGCAGCACTCGATATTGCTGTTCTGGGATGGGTGTATCCGGAGGCCGAGACGAATGCGGAAACGGGTGAGTACACGTTCGACGGCAAGGCGGAGCGCCGAGGTGATGTCGGGTGGGGCATCTTCTTGGGCCTTGGCGGCGGCGCCATGGCGGCGTGGGGGATTCGGGAGCTGAGCCACCACCGACGCTTGTTGGCCGCCGACGACGAACGACTGGTTGTTGCGATCGGACCGCCTGGCGAGGAGATGTGGTCGGTTGGATGGAACGAGGTGTTCGCCATCAAGTCGGCGGTCGATGACGACGACACCGGCCGGGTATCGGTCCTTGACATCGAACTCGCCGGAGACGCTCTGGCGCCGACCGATCCGCGCGGTGCCCGGGTGGTGGGCGACCACGTCCTTGTCGACGCCGAGGACTGGAAGCCTCCGCTAGACGAGGTGGTAGGTCGACTACAGGTGCTCCTAGACCGCGCCCGGGCGTGATCGGATCCCACGTCAGGGGGGACGATCCGATCGGCGAGGCACAAGCCCGCGATGCCGACCTGGTGCAGACCTTCCTCTCCGACCCGCAATCGTGGAAGGCGCCGCCACCACACCCGAAGGCCGAGAGCATTCGCGGTTCCTCCATGCCCTTCTATGTGCACGCCCCCTACCTGATCAATGTCGGGTCCCCCAATAACAGGATCCGCATCCCGAGTCGCAAGATCATCGCCGACACCGTCGTCGGCGCGGCGGAATTGGGAGCGGCGGCAGTGATAGTTCATGGTGGCCACATCGGAGATGACGAGGGAGCAGCCGTCGGGTATGAGCGCTGGCGCAAGGCGCTGGCCAGCTTCGAGACCGACGTTCCCATCTACATAGAGAACACCGCAGGCGGCGGCAACGCCATCGCCAGGTCGATAGACAGTTACGGACCACTGTGGGAGGAGATCGGCGACATGGGCGTCGGTGTCTGTCTCGACACCTGCCACGCTTGGGCGGCGGGAGAGGACCTCGAGTCTGTTGTCGATCGCCTCGTGGCGGCGACGGGAGGCATCGATCTCGTGCACTGCAACGACTCCCGCGATCCAGCGGGGAGCGGTCGGGATCGCCACGAGAACCTCGGCAAGGGCGAGATCTCCCGAGACTTGCTCGTCGGGCTCGTCAAGGCGGCGGGAGCGCCCGTCGTTGTGGAAACACCGGGCGACGCCGATTCACAGCGCACTGACATCGCTTGGCTCCGCGACAGGCTGTAGAACTCCTGACCCAACGCTTCGCCTGGCGGAGGTGCGTTTGTTCCGGGCTGCGTGTGCCCGGAGCTCAACTTGGACACCTACCGCCTCTGAGAGTTCCACGGAAAACGGGGCGCCTAGGGCGCCCCGTTTCGGAGAGGATGTGATCTCAGCTGAGGTAGTCAGCCAGATCGCCGGCGGTGGCGTCGTCGCCTGCGATGAACCGCTCAACCAGCTCGTGTGCCTCCGGATCGGTGTACTGCACCGGAGGGCTCTTCATGAAGTACGAAGAGGGTGCGAGGAGCGGACCACCGACTCCAGCATCGAGCGCCAGCTTGGCGCAGCGCACCGCATCGATGACAACGCCGGCCGAGTTGGGGGAGTCCCACACCTCGAGCTTGAGCTCGGCATTGAGTGGAACATCGCCGAAGGACTTGCCTTCAACCCTGATGTAGGCCCACTTGCGGTCCGTTAGCCAGGGCACGTGATCCGATGGGCCGATGTGGATGTCCTCGGCGGCCATCGGTGTGTCGAGCTGACTAGTGACAGATTGCGTCTTCGAGATCTTCTTCGACACCAGGCGTTCGCGCTCCAGCATGTTGTGGAAGTCCATGTTGCCGCCGAAGTTGAGCTGATACGTGTGCTGGATGTCGACGCCCCGGTCCTCGAAAAGGCGGGCCAGGGTGCGATGGATGATCGTGGCACCGACCTGCGACTTGATGTCGTCGCCGATGATGGGAACGCCCTTGTCCCTGAAGCGTCGGGCCCACTCTGGGGTCGACGCGATGAACGCCGGCATGCAGTTGATGAAGGCAACGCCGGCCTCGAGTGCAGCCTCGGCGTAATACCGAGCCGCCTCTTCGGAGCCTACGGGCAGGTATGAGACCAACACATCGGCTTCGGTCTCGCGCAGCGCTGCTGCGACGTCGACAGGTTCCGCTGCCGACTCCTCCACCTTCTGGCGGTAGTAGAGCCCGAGGCCGTCGAGCGTCTGCCCGCGTTGTACTTCGATGCCGAGATCAGGCACATCCGCGAAGCGGATGGTGTCGTTGTGGCTGGCCCACATCGCTTTGGCCAGGTCCTGGCCCACCTTCTCGGCGTCGACGTCGAACGCCGCGACGAACTCGATGTCGCGGATGTGATATCCCCCAACGACAACGTGCATCAGCCCGGGCACTTTGTCGGTGGGATCTGCGTCCGCGTAGTAGTTCACGCCCTGGATGAGGGAGTTAGCGCAGTTGCCTACCCCCACCATCGCAACTTTTACTTTGCTCATGTTCCTCTCCTTGTGGACTTGCGGCGGGAACGCGCAGCGCGTTGTGGCCGTTCCGCCCGTTCCGTCTCTATCAGCTCGTCGAGCCAGGCGATGTCCGCCTCGGCCGACGCCACGCCATGCTCCATAAGGGCCAGCGTGTAGCGATCCATTCGTTCCTTAGTCCGCTCGGCGCCGCGCTTCAGCGCGTCGCGGGCAACGGCAAGACGCTCAACCATGTGCGCTCGCCTTCGCTCCAGGACGTCGATGCGAGTATCTGGGTCGAGATAGCGAAGAAAGGCGAGGCGGAGATTGAACGACCGCTCATCGTTCGCCATCGTCTCGTCGTTGAGCAGCTCGGCGAAGTGTTCCTCGCCTCCCCGCGTGACGCGGTATGACTTGCGCCGCCCAGACTGCGATTTGACCGCGATCAGATCTGCCTTCTCGAGGCGCTTGATCGCTGGGTACAACGACCCAAACGACACGCTCCAGAAGCCGAGATCTGCAAGGGTCCTCCGCAGCTCGTAGCCGTGGCGGGGTTGCTCTCTGAGTAGGCCAAGGATGGCGAACTCCAGCACTGATCCTCCGTTAACGATTCGATATATCGAATCGATATATAAGCGCGCCGTGATGGCGACTTCAAGTCGAAAGCTTCAGATTCGTCGATCCAGGCCGAAAACACTATTGAGAACAACCAAATGAGTCATTCCGCGCCCTCTCGCCCTGAGAACGACGACGTACGCAGTCGCCGTCTAAGCGCGCTTGCCGAGATCAATCTTGTCGGAAAGGTGTCCTCAGCCGACGTCCTCGAGAAGGTAGCCGAACTAGCGACGGAGCTTCTGCCAGCATCTCTGGGTGCCAGCGCCGTCCTCGCCAAGTCGGATGGCGCCTTCCCCGTGGTGGCGACGACCGTGGCCGGCCAGACGCTCGGCAGCGAGGACAACATGCTTCGCAAGGGTGGTGCCACGTCGAGAATCGTTGAGACCCTGGAGCCGGTCGTGATCAACGACGTCAAGGACGATCCCGTCGGCAAAGGCGCTCTCGCCGAGAGGTTCGGCGTTGAGGCGTATGTTGGCGTTCCGATCGCAATGGATGGGCGCTGCCTCGGCGTCCTCTACGTACTCGACGACCAACCGCGCGAGTACACGCAGGACGATGTCGCCTTCCTTCGTCTGCTCGCCGGACGTGCCGCCGCCGCCGTCCACCACGCCGACATCTTCGCCGAGATGCGACTGGCGAGGGAGCGATCTGAGGCGCTCGCCTGGGTGGCCAATGCGGTCATCGCCGCCGTTGATCTCGAAGAGGTTCTCGAGTCGATAGTCGAGGGCGTTGCGGCAGCGGTTTCGGCGGACGAAGTCGAGGTCATCACCGTCGACCGTGAGCTGACGCGGGTCGTCCGCCACGCCCGCTCCGGGATGAGTGAGATTGCGCCGGACATCGTGGCCATCGAAGGCATCGTCGAGGTGTCGCTAAAGGAGGTCCGAGTTGTGATAACGCCCGAGGGAGTGCCCCCGAGCGTTGTGGCGCCGCTGCGGGCAGGAGGATCGGTGCTGGGGTGTTTGCTCGTGCAACGGACCAATCCGCTGGAGCGGTTCGACGAGAGCGAGATTGACCTGATCGTCGCCATGGCCAATCAGGTAGCGATCGCCATCGACAACGTCCGCCTGCTCGATGCAACCCGCTCGACTCTTCGCGAGACCGAAGCGATGTACTCCATGTCCCAAGCCCTCGTCGCCGGCGCTGATCTGCCCGAGATGATGGATGCCGTCGCCCTGGGGGTGGTCGCAGCTGTTCCTGCTTCAGGCGCTCGTGTCTACATGACAGACGAAAGCGAGCTCACGGCGCAGGCTGTCGCCGGCATTGCCGCGGACGTCGTTTGGGACGAGATCCTTGCGGGCGATGTTGGGCGCGTGCTGCGAACGTCCCGGCTGGTTCATGATCCGTATCACCTCGTGGTCCCGCTGGTTGTCCATGGCAGGTTGCTCGGCGTCCTCGAAGCCATGAACGACCCGGACAGTCCGGAGTTCTCAGTACACCAACTGGGAACGCTGAAAGCTGCCGCCGCCCAGGCGGCTGTCGCCATCGAGAACCATTTGCTCTTCGGTGAGGTACAACGCCTTGCCATAACGGACGAGCTCACCGGCGTCCACTCTCGCAGACACCTCTTCGAGCTCGGCCAACGCGAGTTCGCCCAATCCGTGCGATTCCGCAAGCCCCTCTCGGCCATCATGTTCGACCTCGATCACTTCAAGTCCATCAACGACACCCTGGGACACCTCGTCGGCGATGAGGTTCTGGAGGGCGTCGCCAATCGGTGTGCCAACGTGCTGCGCGAGATCGACGTGCTAGGTCGATACGGCGGCGAGGAATTCGCCGTCATCCTGCCTGACGCTTCCGCGACAGACGCGTCCGTCGTGGCGGAGAGGGTGCGCCGCGCAATTGCCGACGAACCAGTCGAGACGGCGAGAGGCCCCGTTGCTGTCACGGTCAGCATTGGAGTAGCCGAGGCGGGACCGGGAGTCCTCGACCTCAAGACACTCCTCGATCGCGCCGACGCCGCCATGTACTCGGCCAAGCAGGCCGGCCGCGACCGCGTCATGGCCGCTTAGTTCGATCCGTTGATGACAGCCTCTAGCCGGTCGATGAACTCGACCTGCGACTTGCTGAGCTTGCGGCGAGCTGTCTCGAGGTCGAACCACCGGTAGCGGTCCACCTCGGGGAACCTGCCCGTCTTTCCAGAGCGCGGCGGCCACTCCATCTCGAAGTCGTTAGACACCAGAACCGCAGGGTCGTAGTCGCCCTCCATCGCCCAGACGTGGACCACCTTGTCGGCCCGCTGTTTCACCGAGCCGAGGCTGATCGAGGTTGCGTCGGGGACAGTCTTTCCCGTCTCTTCACTGAACTCACGCCGCGCCGCGTCTTCAGGCTCCTCACCGGGCTCGACCTCTCCCTTGGGTATTCCCCAGGCTCCCTCGTCCTTGCGCTCCCAGAAGGGACCGCCGTAGTGCCCCAGGAGGACCTCGATGGTGGCCCCGAGCCGAAAGACGAGGACGCCCGCCGATTCGGTCACGAACCCGGAGCGCACCGCTCGTCGATGGCGATCGCAGCGGTTTCATTGGCTTGTTGCTCCTCAGTCAGCTCCGTTTGGCGCAGGTCAGATAGCTCGCTGGGCCCGATCGCAGCGTCCGTGAGTCCATCGACCAGGCAGTCGAGCTCTTGCGTCGAGAAGGCCGGTTGGAAGTTGACGATCATCCTCCGCAACACCTCGCTTTCGTCAACGCAGCGCTGCAGAGCCGCGTACACCTTGAGGACGTCTGCTTCTGTGCGAGGAACGTCCCGAGGGAAGTCGTAGACGGGGTCACCGGTCTCTTCCCAGCGATCAGCGTCGATCTCATCCGCCAGCTCGGCCCCCCAGCAGCGCGCCTCCGCTGTCGACAGCTCGAACTCGAACCCATCATCGTTCGCCAGCGCCTCGAGCCTGTCCCCGAGACTGTCGGCCAAGGCGCTGCTCGACGAACTGCAGGCGGCCAGAACCAGGAGGAGGACTAGTAGGCGCCGGCCAGCTTGGTGTGATCCCATGACACCATTCTCGTCGGATGAACTATGACACCGGTGTTCTTGGGAGCGAATCGCCCGAGCGCCGCCTCCAGTTCAGGGCCGTCGAGGGCCACCGGCTCCTCGCCGACCATCGGATAGCGAGCGGCCAACTCGCCGTAGATCTCGAGGACGACGGCAGGATCATCGATGAGCTCGGCTTCTCCTTTGATCATGATCCCCTTGAGCTCCGAATATGCCGTGCCCTCCTCGGCCAGGAGCGTTACCCGAGCGTCGCGCCGCAGATTGACGATCTTCTGTGACTTGGTGAAGGAGCGGAGCACCACCAGGCCCTGGCGCATCGTGTACCACATCGGTGCGACGTGCGGCCAGCCGTCAGGACCCAATGTCGCAACCACGATATTGAGAGATTGGCCGAGGAATTCAGCTACTTCCTCGGCGGTCATAGAGACGTCTTTGCGAGCCATCGCTTCACCCTATCTACAGGGCATCCGATACAATCCAGTGGTCCGAGCACGGCCGACCCTGACGGCGGGCGAGGCTCGAGGCTTCTTCTGACCCAGCGCACACGCCGAGAAATCCCCCAACCGAACGGTGGGGAGAGAGAGGAGCAACCGTGCGAGATCGAATCACCGCCCCCGAGGTTCTGGCGCGCAAGGG
>JAZFSG010000045.1:0-7677 GCA_036446035.1 Acidimicrobiia bacterium
CATTCACTGGCTGGGTGCTCGGCAAGGTTGTCAAGGAGGTTGTCGAGCGGGGGCGGCCCCAGGAGTTCCTCGCCAACGTCAACTTCCGTCCGGAGTGGGAGGGCTTGGGCTTCGTATCGGGTCACGCCGCCGTCGCCTTCGCCATGGCTGCGATGTTGTCGCCGTACCTGAGTCGGCCGTGGAAGGCCGTGGTGTGGGCGCTGGCCGTCGCCACGGGAATCTTCCGCATGTACACGGCAGCACACCTCCCCCTCGACGTCACCGGAGGAGCAGGACTGGGTATCGCTGTTGCCGGACTGTGGCAGCTCGCCACCTGGCAACACCCGGTCGCAGCGCGGAACTAGATCTCCATCGACGCCGTCGCGTGCACCAGCCGGCAGTAGGGCTCCAACGAGTCGATAGCGACCCACTCGTCTTCGCCATGGGCACCGCAGGCCCGCGGATTGGACATGAGCACGTGGACGTCGCCGGCCGCGGCGTAGATCCTGCCGTTGCTTGCTCCCGCTGAATGGATGATGTCGGGTGGGCCCTCGCCTTCTTGCGACAGCAACTCGATGAAGCGCCTGGCGACGGGCGCTTCCTTGGGGTAATAGGCGGCCGGGTCTGCCTTGGCGAAATCGACCGCGCCGCCCGCCTCGGTGACGATCTTGGCGACGGCGGCCGTGATCGCGTCGGGGGTCGTCTCTTCGGTGAACCTGAGGTCGAACACGCCAGTAGCAGAGTCGGGTATTCGATTGCTGGCGTCGCCTGCAGTCACTCGAGTCATGACGACTGATGGTCTCCAGTCCTGCTCATCGGCGGGTGCCGGGAAGCGCTCGCCGAGCGCCCTGGCGATGGCGTACAGGTTGTCGATGGCGTTCTCAGCCAGGTAGGGCCTGCTGGCATGGGCGGCTACACCGGTGGCGGTCACTGTGAAGGTGGCGATTCCCTTCTCCTTCTCGACATAGCCGAAGTTGGGTCCGCCATCTGGAGCGAACACCACCGGCGGCAGTAGATTCTGCTTCACGAGGTAGTCGACGACAACAGCCGCCCCGGCTCGTGACCCGACCTCTTCATCCTCGCTCAGAACCATCCAGAAGTCACGGTGGTCGTCGGAGTTGGCGAGCGCCCGCAACGCGTACAGCATCGCAAGCACCTGCGTCTTCATGTCGGCCACGCCGCGGCCGTGCAGGTAGCCGTCGGCTCTTCGCAGCGCGAAGAGATGGTCGGGGGCTGGCACGACCTCGATGTGACCGTCACCGATGATCCGAGGTCGAAGCGAGCTCGGCGGTTTGATGATGGTTGAAGCGACGCCATGGCAGTCGAACTCGATGAAATCCAGCGGCGCGCCGTCGAGGAACTGCTTGATCCACTCACCCGCTTTGGCGAACTCACCCGGATTGCGGCATACCTCGGTTCGGAACCCGACGAGGGAGGTCAGGTCATCGATGAACTCTTCGAGATCGAAGGCGACGCTCATCGGGCGAAGGTAACCAGATACGGTGGTTGTCGTGGATTTCCAGTACTGGTACCTGTTTCCGGTCGGCATCGTCGTCGCCGCTATCGCCAATGGCGCCGGAGTCGGCGGGGCCACCTTCTTCTCCCCGTTGTTCGTGTTGGTGCTGAAGCTGCAGCCCCAGGTTGCCATCGGCACGGCCCTGATAACGGAGGTGTTCGGGTTCGCCTCAGGCGTTATCGCACACGCCAGGGCTCGCGCTATCGACTGGAGGCTGGCGCGATCGCTGTTGATGGCATCGGTGCCTGCCGCCATTGTTGGTTCGCTGCTTGGCGGTGTGGTCTCTCCGACCATCCTCAAGGTGTTGCTGGGGCTGGGGTTGATCGGCGTCGCCGTCGCCTTCATCGGGCACCATGTCTCCGAGGCTGAAGACGCAGCCATCGCCAGGGGGGAGGGGGTCATCGAGCCAGCTCTGCCACGGTCGATCACCACCAGCGATGGCCAGACCTACGAGTATCGGGTGTGTCGCCGCAGCGAAGGCCGCCTCTTCTCCGGAGTCGGCGGAGCCTTCGTCGGGTTGATCTCGACGGGCCTCGGCGAGGCCAACACCTACGCCCTGGTTAAGAGGTGTCGAGTCCCGACGAGGATCACGGTGGCCACCGGAGTGGTGGTCGTCGCAGTCACGGCCCTGGTCGCCAGCGTTACCCATCTGATCGACTTCGTGCAGACAGGGGGCGATGCGATCACCACCGTTCGCAACATCGTGATCTTCACAGTTCCCGGAGTGATTGTCGGGGGACAGCTGGGGCCGGTCGTCACTCGGCGGGTATCGGAACGCACGCTCATCCGCTCGCTTGGGTGGCTGTTCCTGTTCATCGCCATCGTGACCCTGGGCGAAGCTGCTCTGGCCTGAGAGTCAACTGTCGCTTGGGCGACAGTCCCGATCCAGCGGCCCGCCGGCGTCCGTTATTGGTGACATGGAAACATCATCGATCTCACCAGTACACGCCCCAGACGGTTCAGTAATCGAGAAGCCCGGCAAGCTGATGCGCATCGCGGCCATCGCTCGAGCGATGCTCGACGAGGCTCGCGACACTCCATGCGATGAGGCAGGGTGCGAACGCTTTCGAACGATCTATGAGGAAACGATCCGAGAGCTGGGCTCGCTGCTTTCGGACACCCTCACCGCAGAGCTGGACCACCTGGCCATTACGTTTAGAACGCGACCATCGCCATCGGAGCTACGGGTGGCCCAAGCGGAGCTGGTCGGCTGGCTAGAGGGTTTGTTCCACGGCATCTCCGCGGCCGCATCGGGACGGGCGGAGGAGGCGACTGAGGAAGCGGAGGCACTCGCCAACGGCTCGGTGCTCGAGCTGGTCGACCTCCCCGGGTTCTACCTCTAGCAGGGTCCCCTAGGCTCGGATGGTGGACGACTTCATCGCTGGCATTCCCAAGGCCGAGCTCCACCTCCACATCGAGGGGACGCTCGAGCCCGAGCTGAAGTTCATCTTGGCCGAGCGCAACGGCGTTGAGCTCCCGTATGCGACGGTGGCCGCGATGAAGGACGCCTACGACTTCGACGACCTCCCCTCGTTCCTTGCCCAGTACTACGAGGGCATGAGCGTGTTGCTGACCGAGGCCGACTTCTACGACCTGGCCTGGGCCTACTTCTTCAAGGCGGCGTCGCAGGGGGTGGTGTACGCCGAGGTCTTCTTCGACCCGCAGGCCCACACCGACCGCGGTATCGACTTCGAGACGGTCCTTGCCGGCCTGACGCGGGCGCAGACGGACGCCGCCTCCCAGCTGGGTCTGAGGACGCAGCTCATCATGTGCTTCCTGCGTGACCTGACGGCAGAGTCGGCCATGGCGACTCTCGAGGCTGCGCTGGCTCACAAGGCCAGCATCGTTGGAGTCGGGCTTGACTCGGACGAACGAGGTAATCCTCCTGGCAAGTTCGCGGCGGTGTTCGCCAGGGCTCGCCACGAGGGGTTTCGGATCACCGCCCACTGCGATGTTGATCAAGAGAACTCGACCGACCACATCTGGCAATGCGTCCGCGACATCGAGGTGGAACGCATCGATCACGGCGTCAACTGCCTCGAGGACGTCGACCTGGTTGCAGCCATCAAGGACCGTGGCCTAGGTCTGACGGTCTGCCCCATCTCCAATAGCTACGTCGCCGGCAGCCTGAAAGCCGACAGCATCAAGAAGATGCTGGATCACGGCCTAAAGGTCACCATCAACTCGGACGACCCGGCGTACTTCCCCGGGTACATGACCGAGAACCTCATGGCTGTCGCCGAGGCCGCCCACCTCGAAAGAGGAGACGTTGCTCAGTTGTGTCGCAACGCCTTCGACATCGCCTGGCTGCCCGAGGCGGATCGCAGGGCCTACATAGCCCGGGTCGATGCCTTCGTCGCGGCCAGCTAGCCGGCGACGAAGCTGAGCCGGACCTGGCGACGCGGGTTGTCGCCGTTGGGGTCGACGAAAACGACCGATTGCCAGGTGCCGAGCTGCAGTTGTCCATCGAGGACCGGGATCGTCGTTGACGGAGCGATGACGGCCGGCAACACGTGGTCGGCGCCGTGGCCGGGGGAGCCGTGTTGATGGCGGTAGCGGAAATCCGGGGGCAGGAGGTGGTCCAGAAGTTCGATGAGGTCGCTGCCACTGCCCGCTCCTATTCCCATGATGGCGATACCGGCGGTGGCGTGGGGGCAGAAGACCTGGACGAGGCCATCGCCCTTCCCGGCTGTGAAGGCAGCCACCCGGTCTGTGATGTCGACGGCTGCTGGCTCCGAGCCGGTGTCGAGATCGAAGATCATGCTTTCCATTACAGGGTGTAGCTCTCTCCCCACGCCAGGGTGACTAGCTCGATGTCGGCTGCCGCGAGCACCTTCTTGCACATTCCGTAGATCCAGTCCTTGCCCGGTTCTGTCAGATAGAAGTCGTGGATGGGAAGTGCCTGGCGCGGTCTCAAGCGCTTGGCGAACTCCATCGAGTGATGAGTCGATCCCCATGGCGTTAGAAGCGGGAGCGCCAAAACCGGTCCTGTTGTTGACGGCTGATAGCTGTCGCCTGGATGTGTCAGCGTGCCGTCGATCGTGAAGCTGCGATTCGGTGGAGATGTGCCGAGGGGAGTCACTTCATGGACGACATCCTCGAAAGTCACGTCGTCGATGGCGCCTGTGAGGATCTCGATGTCATGCGGAGCCAGCAGCTCGGCGACCGCTTGGTTGGCATGAACCGAGATGTCGTCGCCTCGGTCGAGGAGCCACTTGATGAACTCGGGGTTGACATGATCACCGTGCTCGTGGGTGACCAGAACGCTCTGGACATCGCCGATTGCTTCGAGGTCGATGACGCCGGACTCCCAGGTGAAGCTTCCGGGATCAAGCAGGGTGTTGCCAGAGTCGCTGTGGATGATGAGACAAGAGTCGGCGAGCCGTCGAATAGTGGTCATGAGTCAAAACTAGCCACGGGTCAGCTCTTCCGTGAAGGGCCCGATACTCTCGATCGGTGGAAGTCCGTGCTCCTGAACCAACGAGATCTCGTTTTCCACCGTGGCTGGTGTGGCTGCTCTTTGCAGGCGTCGCCGGCTTGATCATCGCTGCCATCATCGGGGCCACGGTCAATTCGTCAGACCGGGGAGACCCCGGACGGCTTGCAGAACCGCTTTACGACTGGCCGGGGTCGCTTCCCCAGTTCGTCGATGTCACCGAACAGTGGGGCGTCGACGCCTGGGTGCCACAGCCTGTAAGGAATCTCAGCGGGGCGGTGGCGATCGGGGATCTGGACGGCGATGGCCGCAACGACGTGATCGTTGCTTCGGGCTCGGTGGCGATCTTCTTCGGAGGCGACGCCGGCCTCGCCATGGCGGGCGGGGTCGACATCTCAGAAGCCGTTGCGGTCGGTCTTGGTGATCTCGACAACGACGGCATCCTCGAGCTGATCATTGGGAGAGCTGCCGCAACCGACCTGGTGGTTTGGGGGGGAACCTGGGTTACCGACAGAGACCTCAGCATCGCCGAGATCACTGAGGTGCCGTCTGGCTTGCCGTCAACCGGCTTCGCTGTGGCCGACCTCAACGGCGACGACATCAACGACCTGCTGCGTATCGGATACGGCTCAGACAGCGCTCCCGCGGCCGATGTCGTCTTCGTGCACGACGGTGCCCGCAGCCTCGAAGCGAGAGAGTTGCCGCAGAGTCGGCGCTTGTCGCTGGCTTTCGAACTCGGCGACTTCGACCGCGACGGACTGATCGACATCTGGATAACTCGAGACGTCGGGTGGATCAGTGGCGGCGACTCGGTCTACAGCAGACGCGGTGATGTTGGCGGCGAGTGGGCCGATGTTGCTGCCGAACTCGGAGTGGCGTCAGAGATCGACGGCATGGGGGTGACAGTTGCCGACCTATCAGGAGATGGCCAACTCGATGCTTACGTGTCAGACGTCGGTGAGAACGAGTTCTTCGTCGGCGGTGTCGAGGGCTACCTGGCCGCTCGTGACCACGGTGCCGGCTATATCAGGGCAGGTGAGGCGCCGCCAACTGTCGTCTCGTCCTCGTGGGGAACCGGCGTGGCCGACTTCAACCTCGACGGGCTGACCGACCTGGCAGTGGCTAACGGAGGCTTTGAGGGCATGACCAACAAGATCAAAGACACGGACATTGCGATCTCGGACCGCCCAGCACTGCTTCTTGGATTGGGCGAAGGCAGATACGCCGACGTGTGGCCAGATGTGGCGCCGCTTCACCCCGCCAGCTGGCGTGGCCTCGCCATTGGAGATCTCGACAGCGACGGCGACTCTGATCTAGCCCTCCTCGACTACTCCGGCGGCCTCGTTATCTATCGGAACGACATCGCCGCACCGTCGCTTGTCGTCAGCAGCTCCTGTCGGGGGGCTGGGGCGGTAGTGCGTGTTGACGTCGCCGGTCGATCGTTGGTGCATCCCCTCGTCGGCCACACCTTCCTGGGTAGACATGCCGCCGAGGTGATTGTCGGCACTGGTGGTGCGACATCGGCGGGAGTCACCGTCGAGTGGCCCGGGGGAGCGACCTTTTCGGCTGACGTCGTCATCGACGGCCTTCGAGACTCCCTCAAGGTGCCTTGCCCCGGCTAGGAGAAGAAACCGACTATCGACCTCGTTCGGCGGGGAAGACGACGACGGCGTCGATCCCTCCCTTTGGAGCTTCGAGTAGTGACACCGTGCCCCCGTGGGCTGTCGCCAACCCCGTCCATGCCATTGGATCGGTGGCGACGATCCTCACCGTTGCCGCGCTAACGCTGTATCGAGCCCTGCTCCCCAAGCGACAGCGGCTGGCTGCTGCTCGTCCGGTGGCTGAGGCAACGGCGCCCTAGCGCGACCGCCAGCCTCGCCAGTAGGCACCGAATCTGTCGATGAAGTCAACAGGCTCATCACCGTAGAGGCGTTCCCCGACAGGGATCAACTGTCGATAGAGATCTTGGCACCGGCCGAAGACGAGCAGCCGCAACAGCTCACGCTCCTCATCGTCGTCGCCAAGGACTCCCTCGTTGACTTCGGAAGCGAGCGACGTCAGGTCGCGGGCCTCGCCGAGGGAGGCTGCCAGCTTGCGAAGCCTTTCCGACAAGCCCAGCGCCGCCCAGTCCGGATCGAGCATCGATGTCTGGTCTCGGAGATGGCACACCTGGGTTCGCCACTTATCGAATGCAACATCGGTCGAAGCGCGATAGGCGTCGCCCATGGCGAGCCGACCCATGCTGTAGGTGGCATGGAGGCCTGGCTCCACGGTCGAGAAGCCGTCCTGCAATGTCGCGAGATCGAATGTTGCGTAGCGAACACGTGCCGCGACAACGGTCTCGAGCGTGCTGGCTATCTGCTCATCGCCGGCGAGCTGCCGCCGATCGGAGAGTTGAAAGCGGAGCATGTCGAAGGCACCTTGCGCCAGCCTGTCGACGAAGCGTTCTACGAGGGCGTCGAGAGACGGAAGAATGCGGAAGCCATTGCGCGCGGGAGCGATGGGCCGCAGCGCCGCCGTCAGCTGTTGATCCTCGAAGGCGAACACCCTGTCGCCGACGGCGTAACGCACCAGGCGAAGAAGGGCCCGGGCTTGCTCGATGGCCTGGCTGGCTTCGTGCACCGCACGATCGCGGTCCTCGAGGGACAGTCCGGCGACTGCTCGGTCGAGCAGTCCGATTCCTATGCGACGAATCGCCACCGGTAGTGGCTCATCGCGCCGGATAGCCAGTGTTGGGGCGGCGCGG